>JBARXH010000204.1:0-11794 GCA_049647245.1 Litorimonas sp. | reverse complement strand
CGAGGGGGGTGTCGGCGACGTGGTTGGTGTAGTTGGACAGGACCTTGAAGGCTGTGCCGAGCACGACTTCGAGGACTTGCTGCCGGGCGTATCCGGCGGCGAAGAAGGCCTCGAGATCGGACGGCTGGGGCCAGCCGCGCGTCTCGTTCACGACGATGGCGAACTGGCGCAGCGCTTCGAGCTTGGGGTCCGCGATGACGGTGCCGGTGCGCAGGGCCTCGATCACGTCGGCAGGAACGCCGCTGGCCTGGCTGATCGTGGTGTGGGCGGCCATGCAGTAGTCGCAGCCGTTCAGGCGGTTGTTGGTCATCAGCACGACTTGCTGCTCGGTCGGGGAGAAGCTGGTCTGGTTCAGAAGCTCGCCGAGCTGGCTGTAGGCGTTCAGCAGAGCTGGCGCCTCGGCCATGGTGGCGAACAGGTTGGGCACGAACCCGAGGCTCGCTTTCGCGCCGTCAAGGACGGGACGGGCGGCTTCGGGGGCGGTCTCGGGAGTATGGATTGTGAACTCGGTCATGGGGTCTCTCTTTCTGCTCGGTGGGGAGCGTTTGATGCGTGACTCTGTGGTCGAGTTGTTATTTGGACTCACTGGTCCAGATATTCAAATCACGACGGATCACACGGGCGTGAGAGCCACGGCCGGAATGCACGGGTCACGGCAGAGCGGGGTTCCGCATCAGGCCGTCCACGGCTTCATTGTTGAGCGCGACGGCGCCGGGCGTGTTGCCGAAGGACACGACGATGCGTCCGCTGGCGGGATCGGCGGCGAAGAGGGCGCGGTAGCCCGCATTCAGTCCGCTGTGACTCACATTGACGATACGGCCGTCCGCCGCGTCGACGATCAGCGAGACGCCGAGCCCGTAATGCGCATCGTCGCCGAACGGCGTCCGCGCGACGGGGGTGAGCATGGCGGCGGCTACCTCGGACGACAACGTGCTGTCGCGCCCGGCCGCCGCGTCCAGCAACGCCCCGACGAAGCGGGCATAGTCCGACGTCGTCGTCCAGAGCCCGGCAGCCGCCTGCTCGGGATAGATCATCCAGCTCTCCTTCAGGGGGCGCAGCAAGCCTTCCATCGGACGCGGACCGCTGGAGGCCGGTAGGACGGAGAGCGGGGCGATGTCCTTCGGGTCGATCGGCTGGGCGAAGGTGCTGCGCGTCATGCCGAGCGGCGCCAAGACGAGTTCGTCCATCAGGTCCGCAAACGGCTGGCCGCTCACATCCTCCGCGAAGACTTGCGCGATCTGGTAGCCGCCCCCGGCATAGCTGAACGCGCCTTTGGGCAGGGAGAGGTCGACGCGAGAGACGAACCGGTTCGGGGGGTCGGTGACGACCTCGGTGGGGCTGGGCAGGGCTTGGCCGCGTCGGTAGCCGGGATAGCCGCTCTGGGTCGCGCCGCCCGTGTGAGACAGGAGTTCGCGCATCGTCAGGGGCCGGTCACCGCCGTTCAGCAAGCGCAAATCGACCGAAGTGACCCGGTCACGGATGTCGGCATCCATGTCGATGCCTTCGCGTTCCATCAGCGTCAGAATGCCCGCGGCCGCGACGGCCTTTGACAGGGAGGCGGCCTGCATCAACGTGTCGTCGCCCGCCGCGCCGTGATGCACGGTCCGGACGGCGTCGCCCATGCGGATCGTGACGGAGCCGCCGTCCACGCCGTGATGCGCCGCGCGGTCCGACAGGGTGCGCGACAGTTGCGCCGGCTCCACGGCCGCGAAATCCTCCACGGCGCGCGGATCGGCCGACGGGTTCGAGCAGGCGGACAGGGTCAGGCCCGTGGCGATGAGGGCGAGCAGGGAGCGGAGGCGGGACATGGGTTCCTCTGGGCGGTCGGAAGACGTTCGAAAAGCGCTGTCACCGTCGCACGCCTTTGTCGAGCGCGCATCGGTTGGCTGATGGACGCGGACGCCGCGTGGACGCATCCGTCGCCCCTGCCCTAGGCAGAGGGTCGCAGAGCAAGGCCGGAGAACAAGGCCGAACCAAGGAGAGACACATGTCCGAACATATCGTCCTGAGCGAGCGCGACGCGGATGTCGGCTCGGTCGCGGTCGTCACGATGAACCGGCCCGAGGCGATGAACAGCTTCAACGTGGCCGTCTTCCAAAGGATGCTGCGCGTGTTCGACGAACTGGAACGGGACGACAGCGTGCGCGCCATCGTGCTGACCGGGCAGGGACGGGCCTTTTGCGCGGGCGCGGACATATCCGACGGGTTCGGCTCGGCGGGTCTCGATTTCGAGGCCGAACGGGTGGACGGCGTGCCGCGCGACACGGGCGGTGTGCTCAACCTCGCCATCTCCCGGCTCGACACGCCGGTCATCGCCGCCATCAACGGGTCCGCCGTGGGGGTGGGCCTGACGATGACGCTGCCCTGCGACATCCGTATTGCGGCCAACAAGGCGAAATACGCTTTTCCCTTCGTGCGGCGCGGCATAGTCTTCGATGGGGTGGCGAGCTTCTTCCTGCCCAAGCTGGTCGGTTTTTCCAAGGCCTCGCAATGGTCCCTGACGGGCAGCTACATCGATCCGGAAGACGGTCTGCGCGCGGGCCTGTTCAGCGAACTGCACGACAATGCCGACGTGCTGCCGCGTGCGCTGGAGCTGGCGCGCGACATCGCGGTGAACTGTTCGCCGGAAGCCGTGTCGCAGAACAAGCGCCTGCTGCGCGACACGATGCTGGGCCAGGGCACGCTGGCCACCGCGCCTTTCGCCGCGCACATGAAGGAAAGCGACCTGCTGGAAAAAGCCTTCGTCGCGCCGGATTGCGAAGAGGGAGTGCGAGCCTTTCTCGAAAAGCGCCCGCCGCGCTTCGCCGACCGCAAGACGGGGTAGCGTTTCAAAACTTACGCTTCCAAGTCGGAGCGCATCGGATAGGCTGGAGACCGACCCAAGCCGAGGACCCGCCATGAAACGCCGCACACTCCTGATCTCTCTTGCCGCGCTGCCGCTGGCGGCCTGCGAAACGCTCGACCCCGCCCTGATCGAAAGCGTGCTGGGCGGCGGGCCGCTCACAGAGGGCGAAGCCGCGCTGGGTATCCGCGAAGCGCTGGATTTCGGCGTCGGCAACGCCCTGTCCGGGCTGGGCCGTACGGACGGCTTCTTCGGCAATCCGGACGTCCGGATTCCACTGCCTGGCGTGTTGCGGGACGTGCAGTCCTACCTCGTCCCGCTCGGGGCAGGGGGCTTGCTGTCCGAACTGGAAGAGCAGCTCAACCGCGGTGCGGAGGCGGCGGTCCCGGCGGCCGCCAATATCTTCCTCGACGCCATCAGGGGCCTGACCATCCAGGACGCGATCGGCATCGTGCAGGGTCCGGAAACGGCGGCGACGGACTATCTGCGCGACCGCACGACGGATGGGCTGACGGCGCTGTTCTCTCCCGTCATGGAAGACGCGCTGGCCAACACAGGCGCGCTCCGTCTGGTCGACGAGATCGAATCCCAGATCGGATTCGGCGCGGCGGTCGGGATCGACACGGATTTCAGCGACGATTTGGTCCGCCACGGGGTGAAATTTGGGCTGGCCGGTGTGTTCCGCTTTATCGCAGCCGAGGAAGCGGCCATCCGCCGCGATCCGGCCGAGCGCACGACCGCGATCCTGCGCCGCGTCTTCGGCTGATGCCCAGAGGCGAACTCCCGGAAGATGGCGCCCGGAATCGGGGCGCCGGGATGAACCCAGGATAAACTTCCCAGGTCAATTCACGTTCGATCCGGTGAATCTTCGCCCTTAATGCATTATTAACTTTCGCCGCTCGCCCGATTATGCTGCAAAACAGGGGCTGGGGGCTTCGACTGGATTCCGATCCGATGCGATCACCTCCTGCTTGTGGGGAGCAGCGTGGCGGGGGAGCCCATGTCAGATCAGGTTTTCAAGGACACACCGTCCGTCCGGGACGGTGTCACCTTCGACCATCTCGTGGCCGGAGCGGACATCCCGTCGCAATGTGCGTCCGAACAATTCGTCCTGAGCGGACTGCGCGCCGCGCGCGTGGCGCAGGCGGCTCACCGCCGGACCATCCTGACGGATCTGGCCGGCGTGCTGGGATGCAGCGCGGACGAGCTGGGTTTCCTGTTTCGCGATCCTGTGGTCGCCGCCAATGACAGCGACCCCGTCGCAATGCCGGACTACCGCCGGATGCTGCACGAGGATATGCGCGCCGCGCTCTAGCCGGCCTTCTGCGAGCTTCGCTTGCGTGCGGGCGTCCGCCTTGGCCCGACAGTCTGACCCGACAGTCTGCCCCAACATGGCCTCCGGGACCGACCGTCCCCGCCCGGATCGCGCCACGATCCCGCCCCGAGCCTTTCCTAGCGCACGGCTTCGCCCATTCTGCTAGGAGTCAAACATGTCCGGTCCGTCCACGCTCTCACAGTCGCTCAAGCCGCCCTCCAGATCGTTGGGCCTGAAGCTGATCGTGATCCTGTTTCTCGTCGTTCTAATGGCCATTCCGGTCATGTTCATTTCCTTCATCAGCTTCGAGCGCGCCTCCCGCGCCGACGAGGTCACGCGCGAAGTGAGCCAGACCTATGGCGGGGCGCAGCGCCTGCTGGGGCCGGTGCTGGTCGTGCCCTACCGTCAGACCCTGTCGGGCGGACGGTTGCGCGAAGGCGACTATCTTGTGTCCGCGCTGAGCGGGTCGGCCGTCCTGTCGGATGTCGGCGTGGAGGAGAAGTCCCGGTCGCTCTACAAGGTACCGGTCTACACGGCGCAGGCGCGCCTTTCCGCCGACCTGCCGTCGCTGGACGCGGTTTTGCCGAGCGATGCGGGCTACGAGTTCGACGTGGCGGCCGCGCGGATCGTGGTGGGGCTGGGCGACGTGCGCGGCCTGCAGGCAGATGTGACGCTCTCAAAAGGCGGGACCGAGACCGTGTTCGAGCCGTTCACGAGTTCCGGCATGACCACTCGGTCCGTGCCCGCCGTGACCCGCTACGACGCCTCGCTGGGCGAAGCCGTCGTGGTGCAGCCCGCGCGCGAGGTCACGACGGACATGGACCCGCTTTTCGCGGGCGACCTGACGCTTCTGTCCGTTCCCGCCAACGGGCTGACGGGCGGCGAGGTCGAGGTGCGCATGGCGTTCACGGGCGCGAGCCGGCTGAGCGTCCTGCCTTTCGCGCGCAGCACGACGTTGGAGGTGTCTTCCGACTGGCCGCATCCCGGATTTTCCGGCGCCTTTCCGCCCGCGGAGCGGAACATCGCCGAGGACGGATTTTCGGCCCGCTGGTCCGTGCCCTTCCTGCGGCGCGGCATCCCCGCGCAAGGGCGAGCCGGGGAGATGCCGGGCCTGACGCGCGGCGGTTCCGACATGCAAGTCAACTTCGTCAGCCCGCTCAACCCCTACCAGACGGTCAACCGCGCGCTGAAATATGCCGTGCTGTTCATCGGCCTCGTATTCCTCGCCTATTTCCTGATGGAGACGCTGCTGGGCGTGCGGGTCCATCCCGCGCAATACCTGCTGATCGGCATTGCGCAGGCCGTCTTCTACCTGCTGCTGCTGGCGTTCGCCGAACATGTCGGTTTCACGGTCGCCTTCGCGCTGAGCGCGGTCGCGACCGTGGCCCTGACGGCCGGATATGCGGGCGCGGTGTTCGGGCGCAGCCTGATCTGGACGTCGGCCGCCGTGTTCGGCGCGGTCTACGGGTTGCTCTTCGTCCTGATGCGCATTCAGGACTTCGCCCTTATGGTCGGCGCACTGATCAGCTTCGTCGCGGTCGCGGCCACGCTCTACCTAACCCGCGACATGGATTGGTACGGAGAGCGGCGTTGACCCTCTACCGGCTTAGAACGCCCAGTCAGCTTTCAGCTTGGCTGGGTCTTCTAAGCGTCTTCGCCCTCTTGTCGCTTCTGGGAGGAATGTTGCTCCTGTATGCCTATGAAAACGGCAATCCGAGGTTTGCGGTCGGGCGGTTGTCGGCGGCGTTCGGGTGGTCGGTCCTTGTGTATCCGGTCGTCGTCGGGTTGATCCTGAAATGGCGTGTGCATCGCATGGCACGACACGGACCATTGGCGATGAGCGACGTTCGAAAGACAGCTTTCCGCGTTTCGATTCTTGTATTTGTCGTCGCTGTCATCCTGACGATAACAAGCATCGTCATGGCCGATATCGACAATGGTTCTTCGGCATCAGCAAGAATGGCGGAGCTTTACGCGGTCTCGACGCTTGTTCTCGGCGGATTTATCCTGATGATCACGTTGGGGGTCGTTCTCGTCGCCGTCGAGGTCTTCGCACTTGTCGCCCTCGAACCCTGCGACCACCCTGCAAACGCCGACACGTTCCAGGACCCTGGCTGAAGCCGGCCCCGTCGTGTCGGGGCGACAAATCGTCTGTGCAACCAACCGCCTAAACCCTTCGTTTTTCCGGCGAGCCCGTCTATATGAGGCGGGTTGAACGGGAAAAGGAACGACAGATGGTTCAGCTGACGCTGCCCAAGAATTCGCGCATCGGGAAAGGCAAGGTCTTCAAGGCCGCCAAGACCAGCGCCCACCTGCGGACTTTCAAGATCTACCGCTACGACCCGTCCGATGGCGGCCTGCCGCGCTGGGACAGCTACCAGGTGGACCTCGACGAGTGCGGACCCATGGTCCTGGACGCGCTGTTCAAGATCAAGAACGAGATCGATCCGACGCTGGCCTTCCGCCGTTCCTGCCGCGAAGGCGTGTGCGGGTCCTGTGCCATGAACATTGGCGGGCGCAACACGCTGGCCTGCACGCGCGCCATCGAGGACGTGCCGGGCGGCGGCACGGTCACGATCAGCCCGCTGCCGCACATGCCCGTCGTGCGGGACCTCGTGCCGGACCTGTCGCAGTTCTACGCGCAATATGCCTCCATCGAGCCGTGGCTGCACACGACGGAGGCCGAGCCCAAGCAGGAGATCCTGCAAACCCCGGACGACCGCGAAAAGCTGGACGGTTACTATGAGTGCATCCTGTGCGCGTCCTGCTCGACGTCCTGCCCGTCCTACTGGTGGAACGGCGACCGCTATCTCGGACCCGCAGCCCTGCTGCAGGCATACCGCTGGCTGGTGGACAGCCGCGACGACGCGACGAATGCGCGCCTCGACGAGCTGGAAGACCCGTTCAAGCTCTACCGCTGCCACACCATCATGAACTGTGCGAATGTCTGTCCCAAGGGCCTGAACCCAGCCAAGGCGATCGCCGAAATCAAGAAGATGATGGTCGAGCGCGCATAAGGGAGCCGCTGGGCCTTGCCGTGGCGAGGCCGTGCGGTTGGAGACATTGGAAGCTACAAGGCCCGCCTAGGCGGGCCTTTTTCATGGCCGCAACGCTCTAGGCCGCGACCTGATCGCTCTGCATGACCGGGAATACCAGCGTGAAGTAGAAGACGGTCCCCTGTCCGGGTGTGCTTTGCAGCTCCAGCGTTCCGCCCATCAGGTCTGTCAGTTCGCGGCAGATGGACAGGCCCAGCCCCGTGCCCTTGGTCAGGCTGGTCTTGGCGGAGTCGGTCTGCTTGAAGCGCTCGAACGCGTCCGCCTGGTCTTCCAGGGGAATACCGACGCCGGAGTCCTGCACGTAGAACTGGATGGCCGCGGACGCGCTGTTCCGCGATACGATGCGCGCGCCCAACCTTACGCCGCCCTCGCGCGTGAACTTGATCGCATTGCCTGCCAGATTGCTCATCACCTGGCGCAGGTGAGGCGCGTCGCCGATGACCTGGACAGGCACGGCCGGATCCACTTCCGAGCCGATCCAGAGGGATTTCTGCGACGCCTTCACGGCGAAGAGATCGGAAATGTCCTGCAGGAGCGTGCGGACCGAGAAGGGATCGGCCGTGGTCTTGACGGTGCCGTCTTCCAGGCGTGCCATGTCCAGAACCTCGTCGATGATCTCCATCAGATTGTTGGCGCTCACCGTGATGAGTTCGGCCTGGCGCTGCTGCGTTGCCTCCATGTTGGAGCGGGACAGCATGTCCGACAGGCCGAGAATGCCGTGAAGCGGCGTTCTGATCTCGTGGCTCATCGTGGCGAGGAAGTTCGAGCGCGCCTGCTCTGCCGAGCGGGCCCGGACCAGCGCGCCCTCGAGCTCGTCGAGGCTGCGGTAGACGAGCCGGGCGATGACCGTGCAGATCGGGCCGATGACCAGCAGGGCGATCCAGGCCTGCACCGCGCGCTGCCAGGCCAGGACGGCCGCGATTCCTTCCGGATTCGTGCTGTGCGTGTGCAGGTAAAGCCCGGCGATCAGGGCTGTGCTGGCCACGATGTAGAGCACGGAGACGCGCAGCGTCCCGACAAAGGCGATCAGGGCGGCGGCGGCGCAGAGAGTCGGAAGGGTCGACGTGTTGATGCCGTGGGGCGGGTCCGTCGGAACTGTGGTGACAAGGGCGGACACGGCGATGCCGACCAGGGTCAGCACACCGTAGATCGTTCCGAAGAACATGGGGGACCGCGTGTAGCGCACGGACAGGCCGATGCCCAAGACGACGAGGGCGGCGATGACCGTCAGCGTCTGCTGCGGAGTCCATCCGCCGTAGGCGATGGTCAGGGAGATGAGGTTGAGGGCATGGACGACGCCGAAGATCAGTCCCGTGCCGTAGACCATGCGGATTCGCGTCCGCTCCGACGCGCTCGCGGCCGCATCGACCCGGAGATACCTCTCCAGGCTCTCCCACATCTGGACTGTACGTCCCCACATGAGACCACGCCTTAGAGCGAATGCGTTTACATGTGTTAAATTGCTCGGTCCAAAATTCTTAACGGATGTGTTGATTCAAAGCGTCAGGACGCGCCGCCTCAGCACCGCCGTCGCCTCGTCCGCATTGGCTGGGAGCGCTTCGGGCAGGATCGGGTCGCCGAAGGTCAGGCGGAACAGGCGGTGCTTCTTGTTCAGCATCTCCCGGAACAGCGTGATGTCGCGCAACTCCGCGCTGACCCGGTGAAAGAAATAGTAGAGCGGGGAATTGCGGGCCTGGATGCGCAACGGGACGACGGGCACGCCGTATTTCTTCGCCACCATGGCGGCCGAGCTTTCCCAGGGCTGCTCCACCAGACCGTGCCAGCTCTTGCGCGCCAGACGCCCGGAAGGGAAGATCACGATGCAGGCTCCGTCCTCGATGGCTCGGCGCATGGCCAGCAGCGTGTCGCGCGTCTTGGCGAGGCTGCGCTTTTCCTTCACCCATTCGACAGGGATGATGATGTCCTGCCCCTTTGGAACGACGCGCAGCGCGTCCGCATTGGCGAGGAAGACATGGTCCCGTCGGCGGTCCCGCAGCGCCTGGAAGACGGCCAGACCGTCCGCCAGCCCCGTCGGGTGGTTGGAGATGACGATGCAGGCTCCGACGCGCGGCACGTTCTGCAATCCCTCCACCGCGACGCGCGGGGAGATGTGGCGCGCCACCATGCGGAACGCGTCATGGCCGCTCATCGGACGGACGGCGTCGGCCAGGAACACCGCCGCATCGTAGGCGAGCAGGCGGTAGAGCAGCGGCCGGACCGCGCGCCACAGGCGCGGCCGTCCGATCAGCTTGGGCGCGCGCTCCTGGATGAGTTGTTCGACGATGTGCACGGCGCGCGTCTTGACGGCGCAGGCCTCCATTGGCAACCGCCCGGCCATGTCAGATCGTGTCCCCATCCCCTTCCACGTCCTGTTCCTGTGCACGGGCAACAGTGCGCGAAGCCTGATCGGGGAGGCTGTGCTGCGCGACATGAACGATGCGGTAGGCGGAGGCCGGTTCCGGGCCTTTTCCGCCGGATCGAAACCCGTCGGCGCGCCGCATCCTGACGCCCTCGCCGAACTCGACTTTCGTGGCGTGTCGACCGATGGGCTCCGGTCCAAGAGCTGGGACGAGTTTTCCGGCGAAGATGCAGAGCGCATCGATCTCGTCATCACGGTCTGCGATGCGGCCGCGGAAGAAACGTGTCCTGTCTTTCATGGGACGGGAGTCCGCGCGCACTGGCCGTTGCCGGATCCGGCAGCCGTGGAGAATGACGAAGCCCGGAAGAGAGCGTTCAGCGATGTCTTCGAAATCATGCGGAAGCGGATCGACCGCCTTGTCCGTCTGCCCACAGCCTCGCTCGAGGAAAGGCAGGCCATCCAGCCCATCGCCAACGAGACGAAGCCTAATATACATCCGAACGATTATCCGGACGATATCGGTCTTGGTCTGGAGCCGAAACCCAGACGCTGAATGGCCGATACACCCAATTGGAAAAGCCGCCCCGTAGGGCGGCTTTTTGCAAGAGGACCTTCGGTTGTCGCCTAGAGCTTGGGCGGGGTCTTGGGCTTGACCGGAACCTTGCGGGCCGCCGGCTTGGCGGGCGTCTTGGTCGTCGGCTTGTTCATGTCCTTGGGCGGGAAGGTCTTCTGCAGAACCTGCCCGGCCCAGTCGCGGCCGCCGAGGCCGAAGGCCAGCGACCCGGCGACGGCCGTGCCGATGACCAGCGCGCCGAAGGCGGTCGGGATGATGTCGCCGTTCGGGTCCAGCGAGGACAGGCCGAGGAAGACGAAGATCAGGATCGCGACATAGCGGAACAGTTCCGCGATGCGCGGGCTGATCATGCCCGCCATGATGCGGCTGATGAAGTTGGCGAGGAAGACGCCGATCATGATCAGCACGGCCGCGCGCAGCAGCTGTCCGCCGAAGGCGACGATGTCGTCGAACGTCTCGGACAGGAACTCGATTCCGAGAATGTCGATGGCTGCCGTCAGGCCCAGCACGGTGATGATGAGGAAGGCGAGATTGCCCGCGACCGCAGACGGCGCGAAGCGCAGGCCTTCGCCGTCATCGATGGACATGAGCGTGTTGACGGAGCTGTCGAAGCCCAGCGTCGGCAGGAAGCTCTTCAGGAAGTTCGACACGAACCGGCCGATGAAGATAGCTAGCGCCAGCACGATGGCCGCGCCGATCAGTTCCGGAATGAAGTCCAGGAAGCCTTGCAGCAGGCCGCTCAGCGGTCCGGAAATCTCCTCGATGTCCAGCACGCCCAGCGCGCCGATGAGCACCGGGACGATGACGAGAATGAAGATCAGCGTTCCGGCCGCAGACGCGAGCGACCCCTTTGAGCCGGTCGCGTCCGTCACGCCGAACCGGGTCATGAGGTTGTCGATCTGCATGGCCCGCAGGGTCGTGGTCGTGGCGTTCTGCGCGATCTTGGCGATGATGTAGCCGATCCCGAGGATCAGCGCCGCGCCGATCAGGTTCGGCAGGAAGTTCGCGATGTTGCGGAACATGTCGTCGATGGGACGGCCATATTCTGCGAGGTTCAGGAAGCCGAGGAAGGGCGGCACGAAGAAGAGCAGGGTCAGCCAGAAGCCCGCCTTGCCCAGCGCGTTGCCGAGATTTCCACCCGTCGTCTTGGCGCGGGCGCCGAAGCGCGTCTTGTTCACCACCGTGGTGATGACGCTGCGCACGATGAATGCGACGATGACGGCGACGACGGCCGTGATGATGGCGGCCAGCCAGCCCGGCATGGTCGCCATGAATTCGTTGATTTGTTCCATTTTGGAGCCCTCCAATCGGTAAGACGGCACAGAACGACCGCGCCTCCCCCTTACCTTACTTTAAACTAAACGTAAGATGAACGGCCCGGTTCCCTCTGCCGACGGTCGGGCGCGTATAAAGTTGACCTTCCCCCGACCGATGGACGAAAGCGCCCGCGTGACTTCCCCTTCCGACTCGCACGGTGACGCTGCCGACCCTGTTCAGGCCGAGCCGTCCGTTCCGCCGATCCGCCGTCCCGGCCTGTTCTACGCGACCGTGACGGTCGCCTACGGACTCCTGGCGGCCGCGGTCTTGGCCTTGGTGTTCGCCCCGTGAGCCGCGTCGCCGACTGGCTGGCGGGCAAGGTGGCGGCCGG
>JBARXH010000203.1:0-9590 GCA_049647245.1 Litorimonas sp. | reverse complement strand
ATTTCGTCAATGACGAATCCGGTGCAACGGCCATCGAATACGGCCTGATCGCCGCTCTGGTCGCCGTCGCCATGATCGCCGGCGCGACCCAGCTCGGCCAGTCCATCGACGACAAGTTCAGCGATGTTGCCGACACCATGGACAAAGTGTCCGACTCCGCCGGTAAAGTTGACAAGGGCGGCGACTGATCCATCCCTTCCGCTCTCGCCCGAGGGCGGAGACTTTCCTGAAACGGCTGGCTTCGGCCAGCCGTTTTTTTTTGCAAGGGGGCAATCCATGACACTGATCCGTAAATTGCTGTGCGACCAAAGCGGCGCGACGGCGGTCGAGTATGCGATGCTCCTGGCGCTGTTCTCGGTGGCGTTATCCGCCATGTGGCAACGGATGGGCCAAAATGTGCAGGTGCCGATGAACATCGCGTCGGACACGATGGACAATGCCGTGGATTACGGTGTGGACCGCGACCTTACCGTTCGAGGGGGCGACTGAGGCACCGCCGCGCCGACCGGAAAACCGATTTTTAACGCGGAACCCATACCAGGACGATCAGGAGATTTCTGATGATTGCTGCCCTTGTCGTGACCCTCGTCTTCGCCTTGCCCCTGCTGGCGGCGGCCTGCACGGACTTCTGGTCCATGAAGATCCCCAACCAGATCAGCCTGCTCCTGTTGGCCGGATTCTTCGTCACCCTGCCGCTGACCTGGCAGGGCGTGGAGGTGCTGGGCGAGCACATGCTCGTCGGCCTCGTATTCTTCGTCGCCGGGTTCGCCATGTTCGCCTTCGGATGGATCGGCGGTGGCGATGCGAAGCTGATGGCGGCCGTATCGATCTGGTTCGGCTGGGGTGATGTGTCCGACTTCATCTTCTACACGACGCTTTTCGGGGCGGCTCTGGGCATCTTTCTGCTTCTGGGCGACAAGATGGCCCCGATCCGCCTGCGCACCAGCGAAGCGGGTATGCGCCTGTTCCAGGGCGGCAAGGACATGCCCTACGGCATCGCGCTCGCGGCCGGGGGCCTCTTCGTGTGGCCGACCAGCGCCATCGGATCGGCGCTCGCAGGCCTGTAGACGGCCCGTCCCGGCGGACCGATCAGGCTCCGCCCGAAATCATCACCGCCCTGTTAACCATGCCTTAGCGTGTCCTCTTCTACTCCTGTGGGCGGAACCGTCTCCCTGGAGTGGACATCGTGGACAGAAAACGCCTGGTACTCATCGTCGTTCTCGTCGGACTCATGTTCGTCGTGTTCACGTCCCTGCGGGGTCTCAACGCGACGGAAGAGGTCGAACCCGAAGTCCGGACCATCGTCCAGGAAGTCGAGTATAGCGAGGTCCTCTCCGTCTCCGAGCCCATGTACAAGGGACAGCGCGTGGGCGAGGGCGACCTGACCTGGATCAACTGGCCGACCGAGGCCGTGACGCCCGCCCTGATCGTCAACGACCCCGAGGCCGAGGCCGAGCTTTCGCCCATGGACAGCCTTCTGGGCGCGGTGGTGCGCGAACCGCTCAACCCAGGCGAGCCTCTCGTCATGTCCCGCTTCATCCGGGCCGGGGACGCCGGCGTCATGGCCGCGCTCCTCTCCCCTGGGATGCGCGCCGTCACCGTGCGCATCAGTGTGGACACAGCGTCGGGCGGCTTCATCCAGCCGGGCGACAAGGTCGATATCATCCTTCAGGAAGCCGTGCAGCCGGGCGACGAGTTCGGCGGCGGCGGACTCGCCCAGTTCGTGGCCAACACCATCTTCGAAAACGTCACCGTACTGGCCATCGACCAGTCCTTCGCACCCAGCCCCGACAGCGGCGCGGCCCTGCCAGGTTCGACCGCCACTCTGGAGCTTTCTCCGGGCGATGCGGAGCGCATCACGGTCGCGCAAGTGCGCGGCGACCTATCCCTCGTCCTGCGTGGCTTCTCCGGATCATCGGCCCGCGCGCCCAGCCGCGCGATGGAAACCGAGGAAGAGGTCAAGAGCATCCCGCCGCTGACCATCTATCGATCCGGTGCGGCCCAATCCGTCGCCGTGCGGGGGAACTGAGCCATGCCCACTGCCCAGACTGCATCGAAAATAGGTCGGCTGGCCCGGGCCGGAGCCTTGGCGTCCGCCCTGGCCCTCGGCGCACTCGTGGCCCTGCCCGCCCAGGCGGGCGAGCGCAATTACGGCATGCTCGCCGCCATCCCGGCCGCGCATACGGACGGGGTGCGCATCCAGTCGCCGGGCGAGGGCGTGAACCGCTCTATCGTCCTGCCCTTCTCCAAGTCCACCGTGGTGGAGCTGCCCAGCAACGTGATGGACGTGATCGTGTCCAATCCGGAGATCGTGGACGCCGTGCTGCACACGTCGCGCCGTACGGTCCTGATCGGCAAGGCGTCCGGCCAGACCAACGTCTACTTCTTCGGTCATGACGGCGAGGAGCTGCTGAACATCGATATCCGCGTCGAACGCGACATCAACGGTCTGATGGACCTGGTGCGCAAGCACGCGCCGGGCGCCGATGTGGACGTCCAGTCCATCAACAACAACATCATGCTGACGGGCCGCGTGCCCAACGCCGAAACCGCCCTGAAGGTCGAACGCATCGCCGAGATGTGGCAGGGCACCGAGTCCGGCGAAGGCGAAATCGTCAACCTCCTGTCCGTCGAGGGCAAGGACCAGGTCATGCTGAAGGTGCGCATCGTCGAGATGCAGCGCTCCGTGGTCAAGCAGATGGGCTTCAACCTGTCCGCGGTGGGGCAGCTGGGCGATTCCACCGTGTCGCTCATCAACAATCTCGGCGTGAACAGCGGGGCGGGTTTCACCGGCAGCACCGAATTCACCAACAGCTCAGGCGGCGACCTGCGCTCCCTGTCGGGCGCGCTGACCGCGCTGGAACGCGTCGGTCTGATCCGCACGCTGGCAGAGCCGACACTGGTCGCCATTTCGGGCGAGACCGCGACCTTCCTCGCGGGCGGCGAGTTCCCCGTTCTGGGCGGCGTCTTCACGGACGAGAACGGCCAGTTGCAGCGCTCCTTCGAATTCAAGTCCTTCGGCGTCTCCCTGGGCTTCACGCCCGTGGTCCTGTCCGAAGGCCTGATCTCTTTGAACATCTCCACCGAAGTGTCCGAGCCGACGACAGAGAACTCGTTCGAGACGGGCGGCGAGGGCGGCGACATCCTCGGCTTGCGGGTCCGACGGGCCGACACGGTCGTCGAGCTTCCGGCGGGCGGCAGCCTCGTCATCGCGGGCATGATCCGCGAAGAGGCCCGCAACGCATTCGACGGCGTTCCGGGCGCGAAGGACATTCCCGCACTGGGAGCGCTGTTCCGCAACCGCGACAGCCAGACGGTCCAGACCGAACTGGTCGTGATCGTGACGCCGTACCTCGTCGATCCGACCCATCCAGACAAGCTGCAGACCCCGCTGGAAGGCTTCAAGCCCGCCAGCGAACGCGAGACCGTTCTGCTAGGCCGCCTGAACGCGGTCTACGGCGAAAAGGCGGGTGAGGTGGTGACCCGGCCCTTTGGACATGTGGTGGACTGATCATGACGGCGAGACGACACACTTCCGCGATGGCTCTGGCGCTTTGCGCCCCGCTCTTGCTCGCAGGTTGCCTGCAGGGCGGGCATCTGGCGGAGCCCACACACCGTCTGAACCCGGTCAAGGTGGCCGAATCCGTGGAACGGATGGAGCTTTATGCGCGTCCGGACGGCCTCGTCCTGTCGCAGCGCGACGAATATGCGGTCGCCCGCTTCCTGCAGGGCTATGCGGCCAGCGGATCGGGGCCGATCTACGTCAACCGCCCGGCCGCGAGCGCCGGAACGCCAGGCTTGGCTCAGACAGACGCGCTGATCGACCGGCTGATGAGCCATGCAGGCCTCAGCCTCGCCAGCGCCCAGTCCGGAACCTATTATTCCCGCCCGGGCGATCCGGCCCCCGTCGTGCTGTCCTACCGCACGCTGCGGGCCGTGCCGCAGGATTGCGCCTCGCTCGGCAGCATCTCGGCGCTGCACACCAATTCCGTGACGGCGGAATTCGGCTGCTTCGCGTCTGCCAATCTCGCCGCCATGATCAGCGATCCGCAACAGCTGCTGGAGCCCTACCCGACCCAGCCGCCCAACGCGCAGCGTCGCCAGGTTGTCTATGATCGCTACATCGAAGGCACGAGCACGGCCTCGGAGCGTCCGGAAGGCCAGCGCGTGAGTTCGCAGGAATCCGGGGGCTAGGCTGACGTCATGACACACTCCACGCCAACCCCCATGCCGATGCCGGCCCCCGGCGCGCCGCAGGCCGGACCCGCACTCCAGCCGGCTCCGCATCCTGCGCCCTATCCGGCCGCCATGCCGATGCCTGCGCCTGTGCCCATGCCCGCGCCCATATCCGCGCCGGTTGGCCAAGCACCCATGCCAAGCCCCGCAGCCGCACATCCTCCGCAGCCCCGTCCGGCCGTCATGCCTCCCATGGGAGCTCCGATGGGGGCACCCATGGCAGCGCCGATGGGCGTCCCGGCCCCCGCGCCGCACGGCCAGCCGCCCATGCCTCACGGCCAGCCTCCCGCCATGCCCGTGCATCCGGGCCAGCCTGCGCAAGCGCATCCGGGTCAGGTTGCGCATCTGCACAACGCTCATCCCCAAAATACCCATGCCCAAAACGCCCATACCCAGAGCGCCCATACCCAGAGCGCAATGGCGCATCCCGTGCCGCCTTCTCATCCGGCAAACCATCCGGGGGCGATGAATGACGCTGTGCCAGCCGCATCTGAAATGGACGATCGGGAAGGGGGCGAACGCGCTCTTCCGAAACTGTCGATCCACGCCTTCTGCGACCGCAATGAAACCGCCGGCTGCATCAACCAGATGACGCGCGACTGGCGCATGCGCCGCACCAACATGAAGATCTACATGGGCGGTCTCCAGGCGGCGATCGCCTACTATTCCAAAGAGCAGACGCCCGGCCTGATCATGATCGAAACCGCGCTGCGCGGTCCGGACCTGTTCGTGCAGCTGGAAACGCTCGCATCCGTCTGCGACGAGGGCACGCGCGTCGTTATCATCGGGGCGGTCAACGATATCCGCCTGTACCGGCAGCTGATGGACAAGGGCGTGTCGGACTACATCGTTCCGCCCTTGCGGCCGCTGTCCATGATCCGGGCGCTGACCGATATCTATGCCGATCCCGACAAGCCCTTCACGGGCCGCGCGGTGGCCTTCTACGGCTCGAAGGGGGGCGTCGGCTCCTCGACGCTGGCGCACAATCTGGCCTGGGTGATGTCCGAACGGCTGATGCAGGAAACGGCTCTGGTCGACCTCGACACAAGCTGGGGAACGACCGCGCTGGACTTCGCCTATGACAGCGCGTCCGGCCTCGAAGAGGCTCTGGCGGACGCCGACCGGCTGGACGACACGCTGATGGACCGGATCATGGTCCGCCACACGCCGCGCCTGTCCATTCTGCCGACATCGAGCTCACTCAACATCACGCCCGTCACGGACAGCAAGTCCTACGAGGCCATCATTTCGGCCGTGCGCTCCATCAGTCCGGTCACCCTGCTCGACGTGCCGCACATCTGGAACGACTGGACGTCCAACGTGCTGACCACGGTGGATGACGTGGTGATCACCACGACGCCGGATCTCGCCAATCTGCGCAACACCAAGAACCTGATCGACTTCCTCAAGGCCCAGCGCCCGCACGACACGGACCCGATCCTTGTGATCAACCAGACGGGTCGTTGTCGGAACAAGGAAGACGAGATCAGCGTGGAGAATTTTGCCGGCGCGGTGGGTCTCGATCCGGCCCTCGTCATCGGCTTCGACCCGGATACGTTCGCCAAGGCCTGCAACGAAGGCAAGATGCTGCCCGAAATGAAGTCCACGGAAGCGCTCGTGCCCGGCCTCGACTTTCTGGCGGGCCGCTTGCGCACTGGGGAGTTTCCGGCGGCGATGGAAACGCCCGGAAAACGCGCCAAGCTGGGCCGCAAGCCCAAGGACATGCCGGTCGAAGCGGGCGACGCGCCGCAGAGCAAATCGCTGATCGCCTCGCTGCTGCGCAGAAAGGGGTAGGGCTCAGATGTTCGGCAAGAGATCCGAGAGTGCCGCGCTGAAGGCCGTCGATACGGGCGCGCCTGCGCCCGCGCCCGAACCCAAGCCCGAACCCGTTCCGACACCCGAGCCGCGGTCCGGCAGGGGAGACCCGTCGGAGGAATATTACGAAACCAAGGCGACGATCTTCAATGCGCTGTTCGAGACGATCGACGTCTCCGCACTGGCGGGAATGCAGGCCGACAAGGCGCGCGCGGAGATCCGCACGATCGTCGACGAAATCATCGCCATCCGCAATGTCCGCCTGTCGGTCGCGGAACAGACGCAGCTGATCACGGAAATCTGCGACGACATTCTCGGCTACGGTCCGCTGGAGCCGCTGCTGGCCCGCGACGACATCGCCGACATCATGGTCAACGGGGCGAAGCACGTCTTCATCGAGACCGCGGGCAAGATGCAGAAGACCAATATCCGCTTCCGCGACAATACGCAGCTGATGAACATCTGCCAGCGCATCGTGAGCCAGGTCGGCCGCCGCGTGGACGAAGCCAGCCCGATCTGCGACGCACGCCTGCTGGACGGCTCGCGGGTCAACGTGATTGCGCCGCCTTTGTCGATCGACGGACCGGCGCTCACCATCCGGAAATTCAAGAAGGACAAGCTGACCCTGAACGATCTGGTCAACTTCAAGTCCATCAGCCCGGCCGGAGCCAAGGTGCTCCAGATCATCGGCGCCTGCCAGTGCAACATCGTCATTTCCGGCGGCACGGGTTCGGGCAAGACCACGCTGCTGAACTGCCTGACCGGTTTCATCCATCCGGACGAGCGCATCATCACCTGCGAAGACGCGGCCGAACTGCAGTTGCAGCAGCCGCACGTGGTGCGCTTGGAGACGCGGCCTCCCAACCTCGAAGGCAAGGGCAAGGTGACGATGGCGGACCTCGTCAAGAACTGCCTGCGGATGCGCCCGGAGCGGATCATCGTGGGCGAGGTGCGTGGCCCCGAAGCGTTCGACCTTCTGCAAGCCATGAACACCGGCCATGACGGCTCCATGGGCACGCTCCACGCCAACAGCCCACGCGAAGCGCTCTCGCGGCTCGAGAGCATGATCACGATGGGTGGCTTCTCGCTGCCCGCCAAGACGATCCGCGAAATGATCGTGGGCTCGGTCGATATCGTGGTGCAGGCGACGCGCCTGCGCGACGGCTCGCGCCGCATCACGCACATCACCGAAGTGATCGGCATGGAGGGCGAAGTCATCGTCACCCAGGACCTGCTGAAATACGAAATGGACGGGGAAGACGCCGACGGCAACATCATCGGCGAACACCGCTCCACCGGGATCGCGCGTCCGGCCTTCTGGGACCGCGCCCGCTACTTCAACCTCGAAAAGGATCTCGCAGTCGCCCTCGATGAGGCAGGCGGCTGATGGACCCCCAGCTCACACTCGCCCTATCCGGGACGGCTGCCGTCGGCGTGCTGGGCTACCTTCTGTTCGGCGGAACGACGGGCTCTGCCTCCGCCCCGCGCGTCGAGGCCATGACCGGAAGAACCAGCTTTGCGTCCCAGTTCCTGGCGAAGGGCAAGGGGGAGGAGACCGGAAACCGCCGCAAGCAGATCGAGGAATCGCTGAAGAAGCTCGAGACCGATCAGAAGACGCGCAAGAAGAAGGCCAAGAGCCTCGCTTCCAAGCTGATCCAGGCCGATGTGGAGATGACGGCCGAAAAGTTCACTATCATCTCCGCCGCAATCGGCGTCGGCGCGTTCGTTCTGCTCTTCATTCTCGGCCTGCCACTCCATATTGCGGCCGGCGCGGCCTTCGTGGCGGGCTTCGGCCTGCCGCGCTTCGTGCTGAATTTCCTGATTAAGCGCCGCCAGAAGAAGTTCGTCCAGCATTTCGCCGATGGCATGGACATCATCGTGCGGGGCGTGCGCACGGGCCTGCCGCTGGGCGATTGCCTGAAGATCATCGCCCACGAAAGCCCGGACCCGCTGGGCGCGGAATTTCGCCGCGTGGTCGAAGCCGAAAGCGTCGGCGTGCCGATCGAGGTCGCGCTGGAGCAGATGTATGAACGCCTGCCGATCTCCGAGGTGAACTTCTTCGCCACCGTGCTGAACATCCAGAAGACGACGGGCGGCAATCTGGGCGAGTCTCTGTCCAACCTGTCCACCGTGCTGCGCGCTCGCAAGCTGCTGGCCGAGAAGATCAAGGCGCTGTCCGCCGAGGCCAAGATGAGCGCCTGGATCATCGGCGCCCTGCCCATCGTCGTCATGGGCCTGGTGGCCATCATGTCGCCCGAGTACATGACCGACCTGTTCGGCACGGAACGCGGTCAGAAGAACATGATGATCGGCGCGGTCATGATGGGCTTCGGCATCTTCGTGATGCGCAAGATGATCGACTTCAAGTACTAGGGAGGGGGACGTGGCCGAAGGCTCATTGCAGGTGCTGACCACGGCGGGCTACGGCTTCATCAGCCTCCTTCTGGCCATCACCATCTACATAGTCGTCGCCCCGGTCTTCGAACGGGACAAGATGAAACGCCGCATGGCGTCGGTCGCCAGCCAGCGCGACGCCATGAAGAATGCGCGCATGGCGCAGATCGACAGCGGCAATACGCTGCTCAACCAGGACCGCACCCTTGCGCGTCGGCTTGTGGACCAGTTCAGTCTCGAAAAACTGCTGGAGGCGACCGACCTCCGGGACAAGATGGCCCAGGCGGGCCTTCGCGGTCAGAGCCCGGTCTACAAGTTCTACTTCTTCCGCCTGCTCCTTCCAATCAGCTTCCTCCTATTCGGGCTGATCGTCCTGGTGATGCTCAACACGCCCGGATGGCAGATGCCCCAGCGTGCGGCGGCGACCCTCGCTTTGACCCTGTTCGGCTACTACCTGCCCGCCATCTACATCAAGAACCTCGCCAACAAGCGGCTCGCCTCGATCATGGCGGTCTTCCCGGACGCGCTGGACCTGCTGCTGATCTGCGTAGAGTCCGGCATGTCGGTGGAACTGGCCTTTGCGCGCGTGGCCGACGAGCTGGCCGAGAATTCAGTCGAACTGGCCGAGGAGTTCCAGCTGACCACGGCGGAATTGTCCTACCTGTCCTCGCGCCGGGCGGCCTATGAGAACCTCGCCCGCCGCAACAACCATATTGGCATCCGTTCCGTCTCCACGGCGCTGATCCAGGCGGAACGCTACGGCACGCCGCTCGGCGACAGCCTGCGGACCATGGCCAACGAGAACCGGCAATTGCGCATGATGGCGGCGGAGAAAAAAGCCGCCGCGCTTCCGGCCAAGCTGACCGTGCCTATGATCGTCTTCTTCCTGCCGGTCCTGTTCATCGTGATCCTGACTCCGGCCGCGATGCGCCTCGCCGGCGCGCTGGGCTAGGCGAGCCTCCCGCCCGTCGCAGGGCTGCATTCCCCTCAAAAGAAAACCCGGCTCGAAGGCCGGGTTTTTCCGTGCTCGGGCGAAGCGTCTTCAGCGCCGCCGCCGGCTCCGGGCCGGGCCGGCGGAGCCTTGCGGCGCGGCCGTCTCCCAGCTGCCGGTTTGCGGCGGGTAGCTGGGCTGCTGGCCGTAGGGC
>JBARXH010000202.1:0-36411 GCA_049647245.1 Litorimonas sp. | reverse complement strand
GGTATGTGCAGGGAGATCCAGAGCGCTCCATTCGCATCTTCATGTTCGAGTATGGTTCGGATCACCAAGCAACCCGCGACCTGGCGCGTGAGCTGGGCGTGGATGAACATATAAGCTGGTTTCCGATGCTGCCGCGCAGCGAAATCATGATGGGAATCGGCGAAAGCGACGGGGTCATCGGCGAAATTGCCCGGTCATGGCTGTCCTACGGCACCATCATCGAGGCCAAGGTGATGAGCAAGGCCGTCATCCACCATTGCAACCCGGATTTCTATCCCGGCGCGGACCTTTATCCGATGCTGAACGTGCAGGATGCAGACAGTCTTCTCGATGCATTCCAGCGGATTGCGTCCGGAGATGTCGATCTAGAGGTCATGGGGCGGGAGGGCCATGACTGGTTGGTGGCCCGCAGTGTCGAACCTGCCATCGAAGCCATCGTGTCGCGCATCGCCGCGAAGGCTTGAGCGGGGCTGCGCGCGTGGCAGGCAACCGGGTGTCTGGCTGGATGAGTGGCTTGCGCGACAGCGGTCTGCTCGCGCTTGTCACGCGCGGCAGCCGCGACACGCTGATCCAGTTGGCCGCAACGACGCTCAGCCGGTTGGGCCTCGCCATCGCCGTGCTGGCGCTTGCCCCGTTCGTGTCGCTGGAAGACCTTGGCCGGTTCGACCTGTTCGTGGTCTGGTCCAGTTTCGCTCTCTTGGCGGTGACGATCGGCATGGACTCCGGCCTGGCAATCGTTCCAGGTCGCAGGACGGCCCGCGTGCGGCGTTTGCTCCTTGTCGTCGCGCTGCTCGTTCTCGCCGTTCTGTCCGCCGGGTTCGGGGGCCTGATCCTTGCGGTCCATCTGGGCGGCTGGCTCGCGCCGGACACGGTCCAGCTGGCGGCCCTGACTTTCGGCTACGGCGCTCTGAACGGCGCGCTCACGCTCGTATTCCAATGGCTGCGCTGGCAGGGCATGGCGGTGGCGGCGTCCCTGGTGCTTCTTGCCACCAACCTGGCGGGGTTCGCCGCTGCGGCGCTTGCCTTCATCGCCCACCGCACCATCATGGCATTCATGCTGGGCGTGATCGCGGGCAGCGCAGCCGGTCTGGCCTTCATGCTCCTCTACCTGTCGCGCGCCCATGGATTTGGCTGGCGCGACCTGCGCACGGCCCTGCGCGGCTGGATCCTGGTGCGCACGGCGACCGTGCTTCTGAAACTGTCCGTGCCCTACGTCACGGCAAGCCTGGCGGTGATTTCCCGCCGCCTGATCGACCGGCAGTTCGTCCTGGCCCTGGGGGACCCGGCCTTGCTGGGCGCCTACGCGATCATCGCCCGGATTGCGGAACTGGTTGCCTTCGCCTTCGCCGTTCCGTCAATCGGCTTTGCGCCCATTCTCGTCTCCCGTCATGACGAGGCGGGCGTGCGGCGCCTGGGCCGTATCCTCTATCTCGGCTATCTCGCCTGCATGGTGCCGACCCTCCTCTCGGTCTGGGCCTTGGCGAAGGTCTACATGCCCGTGCCCGAAGGCTCGGAAATGCAGGCCGTGACCGCGCTTCTCCTGCCGATCCTGCTGGGCACCCTGTTCTTGGGCGAGATGTCGATCGCCGGTTTCGGCTATGTTCTGCGACGCCGGGCAGCGTTGTACTCAATGCTCAGCGTGGCGTTCCCACTGCTCTATGTCGGTCTTCTCTGGGCTACGGGATCCCAGGGCGTGATCGCACTGGGCTGGTCCTTCGCCGTGTCCGCTTTCCTCTTCTCCACAGCCATGATCGCCGGGTCGGAAAGGCTGCGCATGTTCGGCTATCCGCTCATTGCAATCATGCTCTTCAAGCTGACGCTCCTGGCCGTCGTCCTCGCGCCGTCCATCCTGATGCCCTGAGGGAGGCGCCGAACCGATCGGCGCAAAACCCACAAGGAATGAATGTGGGGGCTGGACGGCCTGCCGATCATGGGTAGGGAACAGGAGATGAGTCTTCGTCAACTTGCAACCTGGGCCGTCCTGTCCCTGCTCGGCATTGCCGGAGTGTTGGGCGTGCTGAGTCTGTCGGACCGGGCCAGCCAGGCTTCCGAAGCAACATGGTCAGCGCTTGGAGACGGGGCTACGGAAGACCGTCTCATGCCTGAAGCAAGAGCCATGCACCGCGGGGCCCCCCTTTCCGTTGATCCGTTTCTCCAGTTCGCGACGCTGTCGGAAGACGAAACCCGCTTCGATGCGCTGAGCTCCCACGCCCGCCGCCTCAACCGGCGCAGCGACCGCAACGCCATCCTCCGGCTCGAGCGTGACATCGCTGCAGGCCGACTCCGGGATGCGGTGCGGGAGGTCGAGTTGCTGGCGAGAATCGATCCGGACAACTACGCCACCTATATCGAGGACCTAGGCGTTTTCGGGGCTCTTCCCGCCACGCGGGAAATCGTGTTCGAAGCGATGGAAGCCTGCCCCGGCTGGATTCGCAATTTCGTGTCTAACAACATCGTTCTTCTAGGCGAAGCGCCGAGGCCGCAGATCCTGCGAGGCATCGAGATTCAGTCCCGCGTCTGTGACGACCCAAAGCTGACCCGGCAGCTCCTGAGGGACTATCTGGAGCGTCTAGCCGGTCTCGGACGATATGGCGACGCCGCCGTGGTCATGGACCGGGCGGCATCCATTCTCGGTCTGCCGGAACCCGAAGGTCTGATCCGCAACGATGCCTTTCAGGGCGAAGCGGCCTTGCCTCCCTTTGACTGGAGCTTTTCCGACACGGCCCGCGCAAGCGCGGATTACGACAGGGGTCGGGGCGGGGCCTTTGCGACCTACCGCGGGACGGACCGTGAAACCCTGCTCAGCCAGATCATCGTCTTGCCCACAACGGGGCGATTGCGGTTCGAGTATCGGGGACGCCACAGGCATGACCCGCGCAGCGGCGGATTCACCTGGCGGCTGGAATGCCTGCCATTGGGTCGGGCCCTCATGAATGTGCCTCTGGGAAACGAGCTTCAGCCGGAGACGCCAGTCATCGAAATATTCGCCGCGGGCGGAGAGAGCTGCCGTTTCGCCAGGCTTTCCTTCGAGGGGCGACCGGGTGAGTTGATGCGGCGCATATCGGCGGATCTCACCTCTGTTTCACTTGCGGTCGAGGCCACGGTCCGATGAGCCGCACATCGAAAAAACGTGCGCAAGTTGCCCGGGATACGCTCTCGGACTGGATCGACGGAGCCATGCGGTGGCGTTTGGGGGGCTTCCTGGCGCTCTGCGTCGTCCTGGGCGGGACGAGTCAGGACATCCTTTCACTCAAGGTCCCGCTCTACTGTCTGTCCGTCATCGTGATCGCCGGGGTCTTCGCTTCGCGAAACCGGAAACCCATCGCCCATCTGGCGGCTCCGCCACTCCTCATAGGCGGGGCCTTGGTCGCTCTCTACATGCTCTATCTTGTTCCTCTGCCGCCCGCTCTCTGGACGGCGTTGCCCGGGCGCGAACCGGTCGTGGCGGGGTTCGAACTGCTGGGGCAGGAGCCGGCGTGGATGCCGCTCAGCCTCGTGCCGGACCGGTCGTTGCGCGGCTTGCTGGCCTTCCTGCCGCCCTTGGCCGTGGCCAGTATTGCCTTGACCCCGGTGTCGCGCGAGGAATTTCGCAACGCGCTCTGGGCGCTGTTGTCCGTCGCCCTGTTCTCCACGCTCCTGGGCCTGGCGCAGGTCATGCTCGGTCTGGAGTCGTTCCGGCTCTACGCCGTCACCAATCCGGGTCTGCCCGTGGGCGTGTTCTCCAACATCAACCACCAAGCTCTCTTGATGGCAGCGGCCATACCGCTGGCGTTCCGCAAGATCGCAGGTGCGGACCGGAGCGGTGCATCCGCTACGGACCGGGCCTTGGCGGTCGCGGCCATCGTCATTCTGTCGCTCGGCATCACTGTATCCGGCTCGATCGCGGGCTACGGCCTGCTGGTGATTGCGTTGACGGGTAGCCTGCTTCTCAGCACGGGACGGTTCGCGCTGCTCTGGCTCGTCCTGATCGTGGTGGCGACGATCCTCCTGCTGGTCTTCAGCGACCTGCTGCTGACCGATGCGGCGCGAACGGAAATTCTGACGAAGTGGGGCAATGGATCGATCACGTCGCGGCCCTACATCGCGGCCCGCATATTCGACCATGCGCCCTACGGCTGGGTCGGGGCGGGTCCGGGGGCCTTCGAGGCGATATACCGCGCGATCGAAGATGCGGGTATGATTACGGGAGTCTTCGTGAACCACGCTCACAACGACTATCTCGAACTCTATGTGGAGTTCGGTCTGTTCGGCGTGGCGGTAGCGCTCGCCACCCTGGGCTGGTTCTTCGTGGCGACGGTCCGTTATCTGATCCAACGTCCCAAGGGCTGGCGACGCAGCCTGCTTTACATGCTGAGCATCGGCTGCATCCTGCTGCATAGCGGCGTGGACTATCCGCTCCGGACCCCGGCGATTGCCGCGCTCCTGGTCTTCCTGGTGCTGACGGCACAGCGCCGTTTCGCGCGCTAGGGCGTTGGCTCGACGTTGAAGTCGGCTCGCCCCTAGCGGACGGCGAAGAGCAGACCGGTCTGGATCAGCGTGTTGGACCGCAGAATATTGTTGAAGATCACCCGGCCCGGGCTCTGGTCCACGAAAATCACGTCGGACGGAATGATGTCGATTTCCGCCACCTCGAAGCTGCGAACCTCGCGCATGTCGATCTCGCGCACCTTTCGGGTCCCGTCCACGTTGCGCACGATGAAGATGCTGGAGCCGTTCGTGGTCTCGTTGTTCAGCCCTTCCGCCATCGCGATGGCCTCGGACAGGGAGATGACGTTGGAGACTTCGAACACGCCCGGCCGGTTGACTGCACCGTCGACCACGACCTTGCCCAATTCGCGCGGCTCCACGCGGATGTTGATGCTTGGATCGCGCAGATAATCCGCTCCGTACATGCGGGTCAGTGTCTGCTCCAGCTCCGACGTGTTGAGTCCGACCACATCGACCCGGCCGATCAGCGGGAAGTTCACCTGTCCGGCCCGGTCCACCACATATTCCTTGGACAGGCTTTCGATGTTGTAGACCTGCATCTCCACCGTATCGCCGATCTTGATCTCGTCGCGCAGCGTGTTGACGGCGATATCGCTGGCCGAAACCGGCGGAAACTCCTGCACCAGCAGATCGGAATTCTCGATATTGTCGCTGACCGAGCTGGTCGCGCAAGCGGACAGGGCGATGCAGGACAGAAGCACGGCCGCACGAAGTCTGGACGCAATGGGCTTGAACGCGATGGACAGTGTCATGACGGCAGCAAATCCTCTTCCCGGAGATCATCGGGGCGAACGCATTGAATTCGGAGCCTGTTCCCTACCGCAATCACCGCCCGGTTCCAACCCCGGCTGGGGTTGCGGCCGCACATGCCTGCCAGGTGGGGGCGCTGGACGGCCGGTGGACTATGCCATTGTCAGTGTGAACGCGATCCCATATCGGGACACCGCGCCGTCATGCTGAAATCCCTCTTCAGAAAAAAATCCGTCGAAACCCGTCCTGCGGCCATGCCCGAAGGCCAATGCGCCTATGTGGTCGGGGATATTCACGGATGCCTCGATCCGCTTATGCGGCTCCTGTCCCGGATCGGCCGCCACGCTGTGGAGTACCACCCGCAGGACGATGTG
This sequence comes from Litorimonas sp., assembly GCA_049647245.1. Lineage (GTDB taxonomy): Bacteria > Pseudomonadota > Alphaproteobacteria > Caulobacterales > Maricaulaceae > Litorimonas. The sequence goes on along the minus strand of JBARXH010000202.1, from coordinate 30,799 downwards.
ACCCTGGTTTTCGTGGGCGATCTGATCGACCGGGGTCCGCAATCCGCGCAGGTCGTGGAGACGCTGCTGAACTTCGAGCCGATGGGCATGAAGCCCGTCTTTCTTATGGGCAACCATGAGGAAATATTCCTCAAGGCCCTCGGCGGGAGCGTGGACGCGATGAGCCGATGGTTCGACTGGGGCGGTCGGGCGACGGCGCGGTCCTACGGCGTGGACAATCTGGGCGACATGCACATGGCGCCGGAGCGCGTCATGCAGAAACTGATCGACTGCGTGCCCGAAGCCCATGAGGATTTCATCCGGGGCTTCCAATCCCATCTCATCATGGGCGATTACATCTTCGTTCATGCCGGGCTGCGCCCCAAGGTCGAACTGGATGCCCAGACCGACCGAGACATGCGGTGGATCCGGGAGGATTTCCTGAACTACAGGGGGGCGTTCCCGCACAAGGTCGTGCACGGCCATTCGATCGTTCCCGAAGCGGAAAACCGGGCCAACCGGATCGCCGTGGATACGGGCGTCTACAAGGAGGGCGGCGCGCTCACCGCCGTGTGCCTGTCCGGCACGAAGGTGGAATTCCTGTCGGAGCCGTCCGAACTCTAGGACGTCGCCGTGGCGTCCACGAACGCCCGGATGGACAGATCGGCGTCCGGGGGCGGGAGCTGTCCCAGCGTTGTCCGCATCTTTCGCAGACGCGAGGACCGCGATGGATGGCTAGACAGTCCGAACAGGGGCACATCCCGGAGCACGCTGCTTCTTTCGATGAAGTCCAGACCTGCGCCAGTTGCGTAACCGGCCCGTGCCATAAGGAAAACGGCTCCCCGGTCGGCTTCCTCTTCCAGCTGTCGGCTCAGGGCCGGACGGCGTCGCCCCTCCGCCCGCGCGCGCGCAAGAACTTGCGGATGGCCCAGCATGAAATGCGACAGCTCGTGAGCGAGGGCGAAGGCCAGCTCGTCTTCGGTGCGGACGTAGCGCAGCAGCCCGCGCGATAGCTCCACCGCGTCCGCCGTCGTCCGGGCCGAGACGTCCCAGCCGGGGACGATCCGGACGGGACGGTAGCACAGGCGGGGCCAGTCGTGGCGCACGGTGCGCTCTGTTCCGCCGGTGGCGACGATTATCCGTCCTGTGGAGAGCCGGGCCTGCAGGGCGAGGCTGCCGGAGGCGGCAGGGGCGCCGTCAAGGCCCAGCAGAACGTCCCCCGGAGCGATCCGTCCGGCGAGAGCGGGGTCGGTGACGCGTCGTATGATGGGGATATCACCTACAAGGCGGCTTGCCTCAGCCTGGAGCTCGGACGGGTAGTCCGCGCGCGAATGGGTGCTCACTCCGGGATGCCGCCAGCCATTTGCGCATTGGCCCCCTGCGGCACCCGCGAGCCGAAGCGCGATGTCTTCCAGACGCTCGGTCGTCGCCAGATACTCCGTCATGGGCTGCGACAGAACCGAGGGTTCGGCCGCTTGCGCCTGCGAGGACCAGACGCTCATCCAGCTACCCATGACCAGCAGCATAGCCGTGCAGGCCGATAACGCCGCGACGCGCGTGAGGGGTTGCCGGGTCAGCGCCCGGCCTCCGCATGCGGGACGGAGCCGGGCGGAAAGCGCTCCACGTTCAGGGCCGCGACTTCGCGCAGGAACGAGGCGGGTTCCTTGAAGTGTGCGCTGTCGCGATTGGTGCGCAGCCCGACCGCTTCGGCCAGTTCGCCGATAAAATGGACGCAGTTGCGGCGATTTAGATTGTAGCGTCCGCCCTCGCCGGCACTCCAGCGATTTCGGATCGCGCCGATCCGCGCCATCTGCGCCCGCGTGACGGGCAAGGTAAAATGCGGGTCGGACTGGCGGACATAGCGAGCCGAGGGAATGGCGATATGCCCATCGACCGTGCCCATGAGGATCTTGGGCGACAGATGCCGCGCCGAAAATCCGAACGCGTCCTGAGCGATCTGCCCGTAGGCATTGCGCGTTTCGATCAGGACGAAGGCGTGCGGAAAGTTCTCTCCGAAAGAATGGCTGTAGAAGGTCGCCGTGCCGACGATTTCGCTCTGCTGCACGGTTGGCTGGACCGGCGGCGCGGACTGCCGGGCCGTGGCGATCCCCGGCCAGGCAAATGAAAATAGGAACGCAAATGCGGCCAAGGCGTAGGAAGACAACAAGCCGGCCACCCCACGTTCCGCTTTGGCTGTGGGTGGGGAGGTCATGAAATCTTCACCTATGGTCAAGGATTTGATGCTTGAACAACTCAATCCGGGCGCGTATGGAGTGCTCTGAATTTAATAGGGACTATCACTATGTCTAGCGTCAAAGCTACATGCATCGCCGCTCTGCTCTCCGCGAGCATGGTTGCCCCCGCCTTCGCACAGGTTGCTGGCCAGATCGATACGGACGGTGAAGCCGTCGTCAAGCGTGCCGGCGAATACTACTCCGCACAGGATGTCAGCCTGCTCGCCGACGGCGACTGCGTGACGGCCGTCGAGAAAGCCATCACGATCGAGCTGGTCAATGGTTGCGAGTTCGATCTCGACGCCAACCAGAGCGTTATCGTCAACGCCAGCACGTCCGCTTGCGACGCGGCCTTCACCTCCGCCAACGGCGTCTGCGCTGCGGCCGACTTCGAAGGCCAGGATCTGCAGCTCGGCCTCCTGCCGCTGCTGATCGGTGCCGCTGCCGTGACGGCGACGGCCATCGCCATTGCGGACGATGACGACGAGCCTGCCAGCCCGTAATTGCGGACGGCTTTCGCCAGATATGAAAGGCGCCTTTCGGGGCGCTTTTTATTTGTCCGGATGAAAGATTGCCAATCTGGCATGTGAGATACGTCAGGACTCCGGCTTGATTTCGCTTCGAAGTCTCGCCGGCTTGGCCTGACCTTTGCATGACCCCTTCCAACGACTGAGAATAGTGGGGCTTTTCTCATGAAACTGACATCGAAGACTGCTACAAGCCTGTTCTGATGTTCGCATTCGGCAGGAAATATTATCCGATCTTGAAGCGGGCCATGGACCTTTTGGTGGGTCTCCTGTTCTTCACGGCGCTTCTGGTGCCGATGATGATTATCTGGCTGGCCGTCAGGCTGACGTCCAAGGGCCCGGGCCTGTTCTGGTCCGAGCGGGTGGGCCGCAACGGCAGGATCTTTCGCATGCCGAAGTTCCGGACCATGACGACCTGCTCGAAGGTCATGTCGCGCGAACTCGCGGGGGCGGATGACTGCAAGATGACGCCCATCGGCCAGTTTCTGCGCAATACCAGCCTCGATGAAGTTCCGCAGTTCTGGTCCGTCATAATGGGCCATATGAGCCTGATCGGGCTTCGTCCGGTACTCGCATCCGACCTGGCGGCAGAGCTGCGAGCGTCGTGCGAGGCGACCATGTCCGTGCGTCCCGGCATCACGGGTCTGGCCCAGATCAACGGCCGAAACTTCGTCACGCCCCGCCGCAAGGTCCGCTACGACGCCTTCTATGCGCGCGAAATGTGCTTGGTACTCGACATGAAAATCCTCATGACGACTATCGGGATCCTGCACCGCCACGATTTGGTGAAGTAACCGACGGCTCGCATCGAGCCGGCGTCAACGGGCCACATTCTCCAAATACCAGCCGTAGGTTTCGCGTAGCCCGTCTTCCAGAGACGTCTTCGCACTCCAGCCCAGCGCGTCCATTCTCGACACATCCAGCCGTTTGCGCGGTGTGCCGTCCGGCTTGGACGTGTCGAATTCGACCTCTCCTCCGAAGCCGACCACGTCCGAAATGCGCTCGGCCAATTCCCGGATAGTGCAATCCCGTCCCGTTCCGGCGTTCAAGTGCGAACGCATGGGTTCCGTCTGCGCGTCGAGCATCTTCCGGTCGAGATGCATCAGGTGCAGTGATGCCTCCGCCAGATCGTCCACATGGAGAAACTCCCGCATGGGATGCCCGCTGCCCCAAACTGTCACTCTAGCCTCTCCCGCCTGCTTGGCCTCGTGGAAGCGACGCATCAGCGCCGGGACGACGTGGCTGTTGTCCGGGTGGAAATTGTCGTGCGGCCCGTAGAGATTGGTCGGCATGAGGCAGCGATAATCGCGCCCGAATTGGCGGTTGAGGCTCTCGCACAGCTTGATGCCTGCGATCTTGGCCACGGCGTAGGGTTCGTTGGTCGGCTCCAGCGGTCCCGTCAGAAGAGCCTCTTCCCGGATCGGCTGTTCCGCCTCGCGCGGGTAGATGCAGGACGACCCCAGAAAGAGCAGTCGGTCCACATCCGCCTCGTGAGCGCCCATGATAACGTTCTGCTGGATGGCGAGGTTGTCGGCGATGAAGTCGGCTGGGTAGCGGCTGTTGGCGAGGATCCCGCCCACCTTGGCGGCCGACAGATAGACCGCGTCCAGCGTCTCTTCGGCAAAGAACCGCTGGACGGCGGCCTGGTTCGTCAGGTCGAGTTCCGCCCGCGTTCGCGTCACCACGTCCTCCCCGCCCCGCGCCTCCAGCGCGCGGCACAAGGCGGATCCCACCATGCCGCGGTGTCCTGCGACGAAGTTGCGGCTCACCGGCTCACCCCGGAAACGCAATGGTCAGTCTCGGCCATGCGTGGCTGATGCCACGCGCGACCGACCGGGTCGAGGCGGGATAGGGGCCTAGCGGTTCATTCGCCCTTCGATCAGCGCGTCGACCACGCCGGGCTCCGCCAGCGTGCTCGTATCGCCCAGATTGCCGAAGTCGTCGGCGGCGATCTTTCTCAGGATGCGGCGCATGATCTTGCCGGAGCGGGTCTTGGGCAGGCCGTTGCTGAACTGGATCAGGTCAGGCGTGGCGATGGGCCCGATCTCGGCGCGGACATGCTTGACCAGAGCCGTCTTCAGCGCGTCCGTTTCTTCCACGCCCGCAACCGTGGTGACATAGGCATAGATGCCCTGGCCCTTTATGTCGTGGGGGAAGCCCACCACGGCGCTCTCGGCGACGTCCGGATGGCTGCCCAGCGCGGCTTCGACCTCGGCCGTGCCCATGCGGTGGCCGGACACGTTGATGACGTCGTCCACGCGGCCCGTAATCCAGATGGTGCCGTCCGCGTCGCGTCGCGCGCCGTCGCCCGTGAAGTATGTGCCGGGATAGGTGGAGAAATAGGTCTGCTCGAAGCGGGCATGATCGCCGTAGACGGTGCGCATCTGGCCCGGCCAGCTCGCCGTGATGACAAGATTGCCTTCTGTCGCGCCCTCCAGCACTTTGCCGTCCGCGTCCACCAGCTCCGGCTCGATGCCGAACATGGGAAAGGTCCCTGCGCCGGGCTTCATGTCGACCGTCCCGGGCAGCGGAACGATCATCGCGCCGCCCGTTTCGGTCTGCCACCATGTGTCGATGATGGGGCAACGCCCGTCCCCGACAGTGTGGAAATACCATTCCCAGGCTTCCGGGTTGATCGGTTCGCCGACCGTGCCCAGAACACGCAGGGAGGAGCGGTCGGTGGCTTTCACCGGCGCGTCCCCGTCGCGCATGAGCGCGCGGATCGCGGTGGGCGCGGTGTAGAAGAGCGAGACCTTGTGTTCGTCCACCACCTGCCAGAAGCGCGACGCGTCCGGATAGGTCGGAACACCCTCGAACATCACGGTCGTCGCGCCGTTGGCGAGCGGCCCGTAGACGATGTAGGTGTGCCCCGTGACCCAGCCCACATCGGCCGTGCACCAGTAGACGTCGTCCTCTTTCAGATCGAATACATAGTCATGCGTCATGGACGCCCAGACGAGATAGCCGCCGCACGTATGCAGCACGCCTTTCGGCTGTCCGGTGGAACCGGAAGTATAGAGAATGAAGAGCGGGTCTTCGGCGCTCATCGGCTCGGCGGGGCAGTCGTCAGGCACAGTCGCGACCGCCTCGTGCAGCCACACGTCCCGCCCGTTCTGCCATCCGACATCGCCTCCCGTGCGCCGGACCACGAGCTGCGTCCGGACCGTGACGCCTGCTCTGGCCGCGATCTCGCAGGCGGCGTCGGCGTTGGTCTTCAGGGGCACGGTGCGCCCGCCGCGCATCCCTTCGTCGGCCGTGATCACCATATGGCTGTCGCAGTCCACGATCCGCCCGGCGAGCGCGTCGGGGGAGAAGCCGCCGAACACGACCGAATGGACGGCCCCGATACGCGCGCAGGCCAGCATGGCGAAGGCCGCTTCCGGAATCATCGGCATGTAGAGCGTGATCCGGTCGCCTTTCTGCGCCCCATTCGCCTTCAGCGCATTGGCCATGCGGCAGACTTCGGCGTGGACCTCGCGGTAGGTGTAGGACCGGCTCTGGCCCGGCTCGTCGCCTTCGAACAGGATGGCGACCTTGTCGCCGCGCGCATCCAAATGCCGATCGAGGCAGCTCTCCGTCACGTTCAGGATGCCGTCGCGGTACCATTCGATCTTCACCGGGGCCTCGAAGGACCAGGACCCGACATGGCTGGGTTCGCTCATCCACTGGACGCGCCGACCCTGTTCACGGAAGAACTCCTCCCGGTCCGTGACGGAGCGCTCATAGAGCGCGCGGTAATCGTCGGATGTGAGATTGGACGACGCGGCGAAGGCCTGCGGTACCGGGTAGGCTTTGACGTCTGTTTCCATTGCGCTGGTCTCCGGCATGTCGGTCATGGAGCCTCCTAGAAGCCGTATTTTGTCGAGAAGGTAAAGCGTTGAAGCGACCCGTCCGCCCCGTTCTCGAGCGTCTTCACGCCGTAGAGGCCCTCGATCCCGACCGTGATGCCGGGCGCGATGTCCCAAAGCAGGGCGGCATAGGCGGATTGGACGGATTCAGTCGTGGACGGGTTCAGCGTGGTCAGGAAGCCAGGATTGTCCGCGAACAGGGCGGAATAGCCGAGGTTGAAACGCGCCGTCTCTCCGAACGGATGACGCCAGGCGATCAGCCCGCCATAGGAAGGGATGGCTTCCAGTTCTCCCGTGGCCGGGTTGACCGCCGCACCATTGAGCGCGTTCAGGCCGACATATCGGCCAAGCCCTTCGCCGGCGACGAGGTTGAACCGGATATCGTCGCGCGCGCCGACTTTCACCCGGCCCGACGCGCTGAGGCCGAAGCCGAAGGCGCCATCGTCCGTGGCCCCGGTTTCCAGGCGAAGCTGACGGCCGATCGCGGCCAGCGACACGTTGCCGTAATCGCCGGACAGATTGTATCGCGCGATCACGTCCGGGATCAGGTTGCCGTCCGCCTCGATACGGCCCGCGCCAGTTTCCGGGGTCACTGTCGCATTGCCCGTTTCCACGGCGAGCTGCAGCGGGCCGGCCGTGTAGCGGACTATGGGCTGTCGCACGAAGGTCATGCCGTCGGACAGGACGAGGAAACTCGCACTTTCGGGGATCGCCGACGTGTTCTGGAAGGTCGACCATTCCTGTCCGACGCGCAGGCCCTTATAGTCGAAAAAGGCCCGGCGCAGGCGCAGCGCGTAGGAATTGGACACGCGCTCATTGCCCTGCAGCGAACCGAGGAAATCCATCTCCACGAGCCCCAGCGCCTTGTCATCGCCCGCACCGCGTTCCGCCGAAAAGGACAGGCGAGAGGCCTGAGCGGTCAGGTCTGTCACCGTTGTCGAGGGGGCGGAACCCGTCGGCGTGACGCTGGGAATGTAGAAGTCTCGCGCGATCGAGCCGGAGGCGATGGATCCGTCGGACAGGCGGGTCACATGCGTGTCCAGATCGACGAAACCGCCGATCTTGAAGGTGGTGTCGCCCAGCTGGAACCCTTCGGACTTAGGCGTGGTCTGACTGCCCTTGTCCGGCGGCGGCGGGCTGTCCATGCGGGACTTCAGCGTGACGATCTCGTTTTCCGTGATGGCGCGGCTGGTATCTAGCTCGGCCTTGACCTCCAACAGCATCGCTTCGAGCTGCGCGATGCGCGCTTCCAGTTCGGCTGTGGAGCTCTGGGCGAGCGCCGGATGAGCGGCCGCGAAAGTCAGGATGGACAGGGCACAGGCCCCGAAACGTCGGTTCAACATGGTTCTCCCCAGAACAAGCCGCCTTTGTGCAGGGCCGGACGGTCCCGGATGCGACGATCTGCATGCGTTCTGGAGGGCAGACGGGGTCACCGCTATTAGCCATTGGTGCTACGACCTTGGTCGCATAGGATCATGGCGGGACAGCTCCGCGCAGACGGGGCGCAGACGGGGCGCCGACGGAGGGGACGGATGGACACGGACGGAATGACCGATGGCAGCCCGGATGCGGCAGGACCGACCTTGCTCGTGATCGACGACCACCCGCTCGTGCGTGACGCCATGGTGGCCAACCTCCACAAGGCCGGCTTCGCGCGGGACGCGGTCCGAACCGCTTCGACCCTCGCGGAGGGGCTGGCCGCGGCGCGTGATGCGTCGCTGGTCCTGCTGGACCTGGAGCTGGGCGATGCCAGCGGACTGGAAGGCCTTGCACGGCTGACGGCGGCGGTGCCGGCCCTGCCGGTCATGATCGTGTCCGGCCATGACGCGCCGTCCCTCTTTGCCCGCGCGCGCGCTCTGGGGGCCAAGGGGTTCGTGACCAAGAACGAATCCGGCGACGCGATCGCGCAGGCCGTCCGCACGGTTCTGGCCGGCGGGGAAGCCTTCGCCGCACACGAGGCGTCGGGCGACGATGATGCCGTGCAAAAGCTCGGCTCGCTCACCCCGGCCCAGCGCCGGGTGACGGACTATCTGTCCGAAGGGTTGCTCAACAAGCAGATCGCCTTCCAGATGGGCATATCGGAAGCCACGGTGAAAGCGCACATGACCGCGATCTTCCGTAAGCTGGGGGTCAACAACCGGACGCAGGCGCTGCTGGTCATCAATGAGGCGCTCAGGATCTAGCGGTTCGAACCATCGATCCAGCGGGCCAGGTCATCTGGGTCCACCGGTTTGGCGATCACCGGCACGCCCATCTCTTTCGCGCGGGCTAGCGCGGCCTCCGACTGCACGGCGGATACCAGCGCATAGCGGACCGAAGCGGACCAGCGGGTTCGCAGTTCGTCGATCAGGCCAAGGCCGGTCAGGGGCGTGCCGAGATCGTGGTCGACCAGGATTATATCGGGTCGGCCCGCCGCGCCGAGCACGTCATCCGGTCCCGTGAAACACCCGGATATCGCGCCCCAGCGCTCCAGCAAGGCCTGCATGGCGTCGCGCACCGCCGCTTCGTCGTCCACGATCCAGACGCTCTGTCCTGACAGATCGGGCTGGGCAGGCGTGTCGGGACCGGCCCTCTTTTTGCGTACGCTCGTGCTTTTCCGGACTCGGGGCAGGCGTATGGAAAACACGCTTCCGCGATTGGGTGCGGAGGACAGGGCAATGTCCGTTCCCAGCAAACGGGCCATGCGCCGGGCGACGGGCAGTCCGAGGCCCGATCCGCGCGCTCCCAGATTGTCCGCACCGTCGTCCCGCTCGAAGGCTTCGAAGATGGCAGCCTGGCGCGCTGCATCTATACCGGGACCCGTGTCCCAGACTTCGATGCGGACATGGTCCGGCCCGTCCCGTCTGGCTCCGATCAGGACGCCGCCCTCTCGCGTGTAGCGGCGGGCATTGGACAGGAGGTTGCGCAAGACGGACTGCAACAGGTCCGGATCGGCCATGGCCGACAGGCGCGTCGGGACATGGCGGAGCGACAGTCCGGCCGCATCCGCCATGGGGGCGGCCTCCTCAACCAGATCGGCGAACATCGCGCCCAACGGCAGGGCGACCCGGTCCACCCGCACCTCGCCATGATCCAGACGCGATATGTCCAGCAATCCCTTGAGCAGCTGGTCGGCGGCGGCGATCGACTGGTCCGCCTTCGAGAGCAGCGCCGGATCGGGCCGGGCCGGATCGACCGCGCCCACGAACAGGCGCGCCGCGTTGAGTGGCTGCAACAAGTCGTGGCTGGCGGCGGCGAGAAAGCGGGTCTTGGAAGCATTGGCCGCGTCGGCCGCGTCGCGCGCGGTCTGCAGCGATCCGGCCATGTCCTCCAGCGCCTGCGTGCGTTCGCGCACCCGCTGTTCCAGCGTGTCGTTGGCCTCGCGCAGTGCCCGCTCGCGCTCGCGGTCGCGCGTGATGTCGGTGAAGCGGGTGACGTAGCCGCCGCCGGGGGTCGGATTTCCCTGGATGCGGAAGATCCGGCCGTCGGGGTTGGCGCGTTCGTAGATGTGCGGGCGTCCCGCGCGCATGTGTGCCACTCGCCGCCGGGCCTGTTCGCGCGGATCACCGCCCGTGATCCAACCCTTTCGGATGTTGTGCTCGATCAGCTCCGAGATGGGCCGGCCCCGGGTCAGCAGCTTCGCCGGATAGTCGAATATCTCTGCATAGGCTCCGTTCCAGGCAACCAGCCGTTGTTGAGGGTCCACAACTGATAGACCCTGGGGCATGGTTTCCAGCGTGGACTGGAGCAGGTGGTCGTCGAACCGCGCAGCCGGGGCGCGCTGGTCGAACAGGGTCAGCACATCGTCGAGGTTCACGTCGAAATCCGACACGGCGGACGCCATGATCACGCGCGAGGACGATGCCCCTATGGCGCGGGCGAGCAGCTTTTCCGTGAATTGCACCAGCCGCCAGTCGGCCGCCTCCGCACCGGCGACGCTGACGCCGGGGGTTTTCGCGGCGAAGTTGGCGAAGGCGTGCCGCACGGCCTCTTCGTCCAGAAAGCGCGCGGCCAGCGCCGCCAGACCGTCGGGCGATATGGTGGCGGGCTGGGCGGGCAAGGTGTCCTGCGCCGCGATGCGAGGTTCGGATCGGGCGGTGAAGACCACGGCCTGCACCCGGTCGCGCAGCCGTTCCGTCGCGCCGAGCGACAGCACGGCGAACAGTCCCGCATTGACCCCGAGGCTCCATAGGGTGCCATGGGCCAGCGGATCTCCGAACCCCTGCCCGAACAGGGCGTAGGGATCGAGCAGAGCCGGAAGCTGTGCAGCCACCGCCTCGTGACCAAACAGACCGGGCAGGAGAAGCGTGTAGATCCAGAGGAGGAACCCGGCGACGAGACCCGCCACCGCACCGCGCCGATTGGCCCGCCTCCACAGAACGCCGCCGATCAGGGCAGGAGCGAACTGCGCAGCCGCCGCGAAGGACAGCAGACCTGTCTGCGCCAAGGCGGCCCCGTCCCCGCCGACGCGGTAGAAGCCATAGGCCAGCAGGAGCAGGCCGACGATCACCGCTCTGCGGATGCGCAGCAGGGTCGTCTTTCCGGCCCGGTGGCCGCCAGGACCGAAACGCCGCCCCAGCAGCCCCGGCACGATCAGATCATTGGTGACCATGGAGGACAGGGTGATGGTTGCGACGACCACCATGCCGGTCGCGGCGGAGAAACCGCCCAGGAACACGAACAGGCCGAGTCCGTCGGCGTCCACGGACAAGGGCAGCGCCAGCACGAACAGGTCGGGCGCAGCCGTGGCGGGAAGAAGCGCGAGCCCGGCCACCGTGATGGGCACGACCACCAGGCTGGTCAGCAGGAGGTAGAGCGGAAACAACCCCCGCGCCCAGCGCACGTCGGAAGCATGCTGGCGTTCCACCATGGCGACGTGGAACTGACGCGGCAGGCACAGGATGGCGGCCATGGAGAGCAGCAGGATCGCGGCGGGCCGGATTCCGTCGCTGCCGCGCGACAGGACGTCCCGCGAGGCCGCCGCCAGATCGACCTGCCCGTCCGCCAGCAGGTGCAGCGACAGGGCGCAAACGGCCATCAGCGCGGCAAGCTTCACCAGCGCCTCGACCTGCAGGACCCGCATCAGCCCCGCATTGCGTCGCGTCGCGTCCGAGCCGCGCGCCCCGAAGAGGATGGCGAAGGCGGACATGGCAAGCGCCGTGCCCAGCACGAAGTCGTTGGCGTCCTGCACCGGCGCGTCCACCAGCGTGGCGAGGCTGAGACCCACCGATTGCAGTTGCAGCGCGATATAGGGCAGACTGCCGGTCACCGCGGCGATCGTCGCCAGTGCGGCCATGTCCCTGCTCTTGCCGTATCGCGCGGCGAGAAAGTCCGACAGGGTCGAGATGCTTTCGCGCTGGGTCACGTCGCCGATGCGCTGCACGAGTCCGCCCCAGAGAAGGAAGACCAGGGCCGGTCCGGCGAGGATCCACACATAATCCAGTCCGGACTCCGCCGCCGTGCCGACCGCGCCGAAATAGGTCCAGCTGGTGCAATAGACCGAAAGGGCCAGAGCGTAGCCGAGACCGGATCGCCAGGACGGTGAGGACGGTGCCGTGTCGGCCCGGCGGTCCCCCGTCCAGGCGATCAGGAACAGTCCGGCGACATAGGCCGCGGTGACGATGAAGACCGACCAGAGTGGCATTGCCGTTCCTTCCCCTATTCCGACCCTAGGCGCGGCGCAGACCGATGACAATGCGGCGGCAAATCCATGTCCCGCGCATGTGAAAGGGCCGCCCCGGAGGAGCGGCCCATCCGTCCAGCCAAGTTATGGGCCGGGCTATTCCGCCGGGCTGGGTACCGGGCCGGGCATGTCGGGGGTCATGCCGGCGTCGGCGATGCCGTGGGGCTTGCGCGTCCCGGGGATGCGGATATCCGCGACCAGGTCCTGTATGTCCTGCGGCGGCGGCGCCGTGACCAGAGCCATGGCGATGCCCACGGCGAGGGACAGCCACATGAAGACGAAGCCGATGCCTTCGGGCGACACGCCGAACAGCCACAGGGACGGATCGTCGTTCACGAACTTGAAGTAGCAGATATAGCTGAACGTCGTGACGAGACCGACCAGCATGGCCGAAATTGCGCCTTCCTTGTTCATGCGCTTCCAGAAGATGCCCAGGAAGATCACGGGGAAGAGCGACGCCGCAGCCAAGCCGAAAGCGAAGGCCACGACCTGCGCCACGAAGGGCAGGCTCGATGCGAACGCCCCCAGCGTGGCCGAGGCGACCACGGCGACGGCGGCGGCCGTGCGCGCAGCGATCATCTCCTGGCGCTCCGTCATGTCCGGCGTGAAGGTCCGCTTCATGAGGTCGTGGCTGACGGCGGAGCTGATGACCATCAGCAATCCGGCCGCCGTGGACAGGGCGGCGGCGAGGCCACCCGCCACCACCAGGCCGATGACCCAGCCCGGCAGGTTGGCGATCTGCGGATTGGCCAGCACGAAGATATCGCGGTTGGGCACGACCTCGTTGGCGACGCCGTCGGGCGCGTCGGGGCCGCGGTACTGCATCACCCCGTCGCCGTTCAGGTCGTCATAGGCCAGCAGCCCGGTGGACTCCCACGTCTTGTACCATTCGGGCACGGGTTTGCCGCCTTCCGCGACGATTTCCGCGGCACGCGCCTCATAGTCTTCCGCGTCCGTGATGTAGGTGGCCTCGTTCACCGTATCGATGAAGTTCATCCGGGCGAAGGCGCCAACGGCTGGGGCAACTGTGTAGAGCAGGGCGATGAACATCAGCGCCCAGCCGGCCGACTTGCGCGCCGCGCGGGCCGAAGACACGGTGAAGAAGCGGATGATGACATGCGGCAGTCCGGCCGTGCCGAACATCAACGCTGCCGTGATGCAGAACACGTCGATCTTGGCCTTGGTCGTGGAAGTGTATTCCGTGAAGCCGAGGTCGGTCACCAATGTGTTGAGCTGCTCCAGCATGGGCGTGTCCGTCCCGGCCGCATTGCCGATGAAGCCCAGCTGGGGAATGAAATTGCCCGTGATGGCAAGGCTGATGAAGATGGCCGGCACGGTGTAGGCGAAGATCAGCACCACATATTGCGCGACCTGCGTGTAGGTGATGCCCTTCATGCCGCCCAGAACCGCGTAGAAGAACACGATCGCCGAACCGATGAAGATGCCGAGGTTGAAGTTCACCCCCAGGAAGCTGGAGAACGCAACGCCCACGCCTTTCATCTGTCCGGCGATATAGGTGAAGGACACGATCAGCGCGCAGATCACGGCGATGACGCGCGCGACCTTGGAATAGTAGCGGTCGCCGACGAAGTCCGGCACGGTGAACTTGCCGAATTCGCGCATGAAGGGCGCGAGCAGCAGCGCCAGCAGCACGTAGCCACCCGTCCAGCCCATCAGATAGACCGAGCCGCCATAGCCCAGAAAGGCGATCAGCCCCGCCATGGACAGGAAGGAGGCGGCGCTCATCCAGTCCGCGCCGGTGGCCATGCCGTTGAGCGCGGGATGGATGTCGTGGCCCGCCACGTAGAAGTCCTCGGTCGAGCCGGCCTTCGCCCAGATAGCGATGCCGATGTAGAGACCGAAGGTCAGGATGACGAAGAAATATGTCCAGAAGACCTGATCCATGATCCTAGCCTCCCAGTCCGTGGCGCCGCTCCAGCCGGGTCATCTGGATGCAGTAGACCACGATCAGCAGCAGGAAGATGTAGATGGCGCCGTTCTGGGCGAACCAGAAGCCGAGCGGTGCGCCGCCGATCGAGACACTGTCCAGCGCCTCGCGGAACAGGATACCCGCTCCGTATGAAGCGGCGAACCAGATCAGCAGCAGGCCGAGGGTCAGTCGTTTTGCGGATTTCCAGTAGGCCTGCTTGTCGGCCTCGCTGGGTCCTCCGTCAGGCGTGGGGCCGGTCTCCGGCCGTTGCGTTGTGTCCGTCATCGTGTCTCTCCCCAATGGTCTCGTCGCCCTGTTGGCCGGGCCCAGTCCGCCCCCTGCGCCCGGACCGGCCCTGGCGGAAGAGAGACTTTGGTCTAACAAGGGCTCCGGACGGCAGCACGCGCCTTAAGGCCAGGCTCTGAGCTGTATCGGTGCTGAAAGGGGCTTGGCGGGAGCTTGATTTCGCTGATGCCGGCCATGCCGACGGCAGCCCGGGGCACTGTGAAATCCTGCTCAGGCTATGCGCCGAGTACGCCGGTGCGCCACGCCATCCAGAGCGGAAACCAGATGAATGTAGTGGTCGTGAGGCCCTTGGCCGTCTGGTAGGCGATCCAGCCCCAGAACAGCTTTTCCTTGCTCGGCTTGGCGAGGCGCCAGCGGGAACGGGAACGGGATTCAGGACGTGCGCTTGCATCTGTCATGGCCACAGTCCTGCGACGACCGGCCGGACGGAATTTGACTCCCGTCACATTTGCTCGCGCGTTGCGGCACGGGCTGTGGTCGCCTAAGCGCGGACGGCCCATGACGACCCTTGACGCGCAAACACTTCCCGGCCTTCCCGGCGGCCCACCCGTCCATCGTCGCCGTCACCGGAAGGCCGATGGTCGCGACCTCTGGCTCTATGGCCACGAACGGCACTCCGGGAATCCTCTTCCGGAAGAGGCGACGCCCGTCGCCGAGGGCGGGGAGCTGCGCTTCCATCCATTGCGTCGCGACTGGAACCTCTACGCGCCGCACCGCCAGAACCGGACTTTCAAGCCCAGCCGCGCGGACGATCCGCTCGCTCCGTCGCGCCCCGGCTCCCCGGCGACCGAAATTCCGTTCGAGACCTTTGAGCTGGCCGTGTTCGAAAACAAGTTCACCAGTCTGCACCGCAACGCGCCCGTTCCGCCCGCCGTGCCGGGCGTGGAGTCGGCGACGGCGCGCGGGCATTGCGACGTGGTCGTCTATACGCCCGAAGCGGAAGGCAACCTCCATTCGGTCGGGCAGAACCGCCGACGCCTCCTCCTGGCGGCCTGGATCGACCGCTACGAGGCGCTCCACCGGGCCGGATCGAAATTCGTCCTTCCGTTTGAAAGCCGGGGCGAGGCCGTGGGCGTGACGCTCCACCACCCGCATGGCCAGATCTACGCCTTTCCCTTCGTCCCCGACGTGCAGGCCCGCGCCGCCGAGAGTTTCGCAGCCGGCTATGACCTCGCGCGCGAAATGCGCGACTGGGACGCCTACACGGTCTGCCGCGCAGGCGGTCTGCGGGCCGTGTGTCCGCCTTTTGCGCGCTTTCCGCTGGAAGCCTGGATCGTCCCCGAGAGCCCCGTGCGCGGGCCGTGGGCCTTCGGCGCGGAGGCGGCGGACGGCTTCGCCCACCTTCTGGGGGAGATGACACGCCGCTACGATGCCTATTTCCAAGGGCCGACAGCCTACATGCTGGGTCTTCATGCCGCGCCGCCGGACGCCCCTGCCTGGCAATTCACCGCGCAGATCTACCCGCTGCTCCGCGCGCCCGGACGGGTGAAATACCTCGCCTCCGTAGAGCAGCACACGGGCGCATTCACGGTCGACGTGATGCCCGAACGCGCCGCCGAACTCCTGAGGTCGCAATGACCGGGGCGGAGGCGCTGTTCGCCCAGCGGTTCGGGGCGCAAGCAGAAGAGCGGCACACATCGCCAGGGCGGGTCAAT
Organism: Litorimonas sp.; assembly: GCA_049647245.1. Lineage (GTDB taxonomy): Bacteria > Pseudomonadota > Alphaproteobacteria > Caulobacterales > Maricaulaceae > Litorimonas. The sequence continues at coordinate 14,658 of JBARXH010000202.1, read as the reverse complement.
CTGATCGGCGAACATACGGACTATAACGGCGGAGCGGTGCTGCCCACCGCCCTGCCGCTCGGGATCGGCATCGCCCTGTCGCCCCGGACAGACGGGCAAGTCCGCATCGTTTCGGACGGGTTCGACGCCGTGGCGGAACGCGCCCTGGGCGACCCGGCGGCGGGACACTGGTCGGACTATGCGCTGGGCGCAGCCCAGGCTGCGGCCTCCCGGGGATGGCTGGGCGGAGCGGACCTGGCCCTGACATCGGATCTGCCCATGGGGTCGGGCCTGTCCTCTTCTGCGGCGATCATCGTCGGCGTGTTGAAGGCGGCCCGCAATCTGGCGGATGACACCCTGCCGGACGCGGAGCTGGCGATGGCGGCGCGCCGGGTGGAAACGGATTTCATCGGCGTGCCCTGCGGGATCATGGACCAGATGGCGATTGCGCTGGCCGCGCCGGGACAGGCCCTGTTTCTCGATACACACACGCTGGACCGCAGCCTGATCGGACTGCCGACGGACCCGGTCGTGGCGGTGCTGCACTCCGGCGTGCACCGCAAACTCTCTGATGGGCGCTACCGCGACCGCAAGGAAGAGTGCGACCGCGCCAAGGCCGCGCTGGGTCGCCCCGACCTGTGCCGGGCAGAGCTGACGGATCTCGAGCGCATCGGCGATGATGTGGCCCGGCGCCGCGCGCGGCACTGCATTACCGAACACGACCGGACCGTCGCGGCCGCCCAAGCCCTGCGCGGCGGAGACTGGTCCGGGCTGGGCCGTCTGATGACGCAGAGCCATGCCTCAATGCGGGACGATTTCGATATAACCACGCCGGGCATAGATGCGCTAGTCGAGACGGCGGTGGCCGCAGGCGCGCTTGGAGCGCGCATGACGGGAGGCGGTTTCGGCGGCTGCGTGGTGGCCTTGGTCCCGGCGGGCAGGGTCGACGTCTGGCGCAGCGCCGTGCTCGCCACCTGTCCGAAAGCCTGGTCGGTCCTGTAGAGGCCGCGTGGCCTGTCGAACGAATTGACAAGATGTCAGATTGAAGGCGTGGACCTCGTGCCGCCGGGACGATAAGCGCAGACCAGAGAGACAGACGGAACGGGTGCGCCATGCGTCCGCACTCCGGGGGAGCGAGAGGGATCACGACCGGCATGACACGCCTGCCACGACATGGGCTTGGAAGGCCGTCCCTGCGCGGCCTGCTGATGGCGGGCACGGGGCTGCTGGCCCCGCTCGCGCTCGCCCCCGGGGCTCTGGCGCAAAGCCCCGGCGATCCCGGACAGACCGGAGCGCTGTCCGCTTTCGACACAGACCGCAACCTCCAGCTCGCCCCCGACAGTCCGTTCCGCGACCCGGATCTGATCTATCTAGAGGCCAACGAGGTCATCAATGATGAGCGCGAAGAGGTGCTCACCGCGATCGGCGAGGTCGAGGGCCGTTATGAGGACCGCACGATCCGGGCCGACCGGGTCGACTACGACCTCAAGACCGGTATCGTGCTGGCGACCGGGAACGTCGTGCTGATCAGCGCCAATGGCGACCTGCAATATGCCGACAAGATCGAGCTCTCCGGCGAGCTGGAAGCGGGCGCGGCCACCAACTTCACCGCCCGTCTCGCCAGCGGCGCTACCACGGCGGCGCGGTTCGTTGCCCGGGACGAGGCGGGAGAGGTCGAGCTCTACAATGTGGTCTACACGGCCTGCGAGATCTGCGAGGACAAGAGCCGTCCGACCTGGCGGCTCAAGGCCCGCCGCCTGCAGCAGGACACGGACACGAACACCATCCGCTACAAGGACGCCGTGCTGGAAGTGTTCGGCCTTCCGGTCATGTACCTGCCCTTCTTCGCCCACCCCGACCCGACGCAGGACCGTGCCTCCGGCCTGCTCTTCCCCACAATCAGCCTGTCGGAGTCGCGCGGCTTCACATACGCCCAGCCCTATTACTGGGCGGTGGACGACTATACCGAACTGACGGTGACGCCGCGCATCTTCTCGGGCGTGAACCCGCTGCTCGGCGCAACGGGCCGCCGGAAGTACGCGACCGGCGAAATCAGCATGGCGGGTTCGATCACGCGCGAAATCCTGTTCGACAACCAAGGGCGCTCGCTGGACGACCCCGCCCTGTTCGTCGATCCCGCGCAGGCCGAAAGCGGGGCCGTCACGTCCGGCCACTTCTTCGTCGACGGCTATTTCAAGCCCTCCGATACGTGGCACTACGGTTACACCGCCATGTGGCAGTCCGACGACACCTACCGCGACCGGTACGGCCTGCTCGGCCGGTTCCAGACCAATGGTCTGGTCGAGGAACAGCCCCGCACCAATACCAGCCAGGCCTTTGTCACCGGTCAGGGCGAGAATTTCCGCCTGTCCGTCATGGCCGCGAGCTTCCAGAGCCTGCGGACCCAGATCGCGCGCGACGCGACCACGGATCTGATCCGTGTGATCTCCGACGATGGCGGACGGTTGCCCGTGATCGCCCCGATCGTGGACGGTGAGTATTATGTCAGCGACCCGGTGGTCGGCGGCACGCTGCGGCTGGACGGCAATATCTCCTACCTGACGCGCCAGGACGGCGACGATTACGGCCGGGCGACGCTCGGCGCGGATTATTCCAAGGTCTGGGTGGCGCCGGGCGGCGTGGAGGTGAAGCCCTTCGTGTGGAGCCGGTTCGACTCCTACGATATCCAGACGGTGGAGGACTCCCCGCTCTCCTTCAGCCGCTTGATCGGTCAGGCCGGGATCGACCTGCGCTACCCCTTCGTCCGCTACGGCCGGAACGTGAACGTCGTGATCGAACCCCGAATCCAGGCGACGGAGAGCTTCGGCGATGCGGAGCTGGAGAACTTCCTCGATCCCATTTCGGGCCGGTCCGCACTGGAAGACGGCGCCACGCCCGATCTCGATGCCAGCATCCTGTTCGAAGCCAACAAGGCCGACGGGTATGACTTCTTCGAAGAAGGCCGCCGGCTGGACATCGGCGCCAACGTGTCGGCGCGCTGGAAGATGAACGGCCGCGACGCGTCCGTCTCTGTCTTCGCCGGGCAAAGCTTCTCCGACGGGGTCGATAATCAGTTCGCTCGCCAGACCGGATTGCAGGACCGCTCGTCGGACTATGTCGCGACGGTGGAAGTCAATCTGGCCCACTATCTCCGGGGCCGCACACTGGTGCGCTACGACGCCGGGGCGGACGAGCTGTCGCGCATCGATGCGGAAATGCGGTTCGATCTCGGAAAGGTCCGCGGCGTGACCCGGTACTACCGTCTCAGCGATACGACAGCCGACCTGCTTGACCCGAATGCTGTGCAGGAAGTGATTACGGGCGGCCTTTCGGTCCATCCTACCGACAGCCTGTCGGCCCGCTACAACGTCAGCTACGATCTGGGGCGCGGGGAACTGCGGACCCACCGGGCGGCGATGCGTCTGGAGGACGACTGCACCCTGCTGGAATTCTACTTCCGCCGCAACAACACCACCAACATCCTGCTCAACGACACGGAAGTCGGGTTCAGCATCGCGCTGAAGACACTGGGCGGCGTCGGCGCGGGATAGCGACCTAGTCTTGGCCGCTCCGGATGGCGTGGGCCTTTACCGTGGCGTCGAGCAGACTGTCGGGCAGGATGCCGTAGAGCCTTGGCTGCCGCCGGGACCGCTCGAATGGAACGCCGTGGATGCGCTCATAGTCCGCGCGCCAGCGGTCGGTGACCGTCTGGCGGGCTTGGCTTGCTTCCTCGAACGTCGTACTCGCCCCGCCATGGACCTGGTGGAAGCTGCCTTCCGCCGTCAGGAGGAACAGCTCGCCCAGCGGATGCTCCACGCAGCGCTTGAAAAAGTCCAGATTGACCAGGCCGCCGCCCGGTTCCTCGAACCGCTCGTCGAAACCGCCGACCCGGTCGAGGAACTCCCGGCGCAGGATGGTGGCGTTGGACTCCGACGGAAGATGCAGCAGGCCCGCGCCGGACGAGCCGCCCAGACAGCTGATCTCCAGAAGCCGGTCCGGCGTGTCGGGCCAGTTCACCGACGCCAGTAGCGCGTCTTCGGATTCGGCCGTATGGTCCGGATTGAACTGCTGCGGCTTGGCGCCGAGATGGTAGCCGAGCGTTGCGATGACGGGAAAGGCGCTGATGCGACCGAGTTCGATGGCAGCGGAGAATATGCCGGGCGACAGCAGGCGTGCCCCATCGATCATGGGGCAGACCAGCGCCCCGCGCGCCAGCGACAGGCCATGATTTAGCGCTCGGGCAGGCGAGGGCACCGGGGCCTCCATCTCCACGTATCGGACGCTCTCCGGCCAGCTATCGCGCACGTCCTTCGGAACGGGGCGGCTGGATCCGTTGTCCACGACGATGACCTCGATGTCCCCGGGCTGCGCGTGGCGCTGATAGGGCGGAAGGCAGGACAGGACCGTGCGCGGGATCTCGCGCGCCATGTCGTAGGCGATCAGCACGATGCTCATGCGCGGCTGGGTCATGACACGCCTCCGTCGCGCGGTCGCGGCAGAGCGAGGAGACGCTCGAACAGGGTCTGCGCACCGTCCGGCAGCGCGGCGTCAGACGCCGTCTGGTTGTGCAGTTCCGGTGTCCGGAAGGACTGCCCGCCACCCGCATCCAGGCCGAGCGACCCGGCGATGGCGGCCAGGTCGTCCCGGTATCCGTCCTCCGGCTGGTCGTAGCGGATCACGGGGAAGGACTTGCGAGAATGAACGTCGAGCAAGGCGCGGTTGTAGCGCGTCCAAAGGGACAGGGCCGCATCTTCCGACATCGGCCTGCCCCATTGCTCGGCGCGGTGACGCAGCGAGCGGACCACGGCGACCGGATGGCGGAACGTGCCGACAAAGGTCGGGGACAGGTCGAGCCAGCCGTTCAGGACAAGCAAGGCACGCGGGTCCTTGAGGCCCCAGCGGCCTTCATCCGTCTCGGTCTGCAGCTTCCGGATGGCGGCATCGCGCACGCGGCGTTCCAGCGTCGGCCATACGGGATCGTTCTCCGGAGGGTCGTCCCAGGCCGCGCCGACGCGCGCCAGCACCCGATCGTGGATATGGACGAAATCGAAATTTTCCCGATTGCCGCGCTTGTTGAAGCTCGCCTGCGTGTTGGCGTCGCCCAGGTTCAGCCCGGCCGCCTGCAGGCAGCCCGCCAGGCAGGACGTTCCGGACCGGTGCATGCCCAGCACCATGACGGGATGAGACCGCACGGACATCACGGCGCCTTTCCGCGCGACAGCAGGCCAGAGAGGCGTCGCAGCCATGCCGTCACGCGCCAGGAGGTGGAGGCCCGCATCTGATCCATCGCCGCGTGGAGCGCTTCGACTTCGCGCTGTCTGAGACGCACGTGACGGCGTGCCTCGGATAGCTCCGCCACCGTTTTCGGATCGGGCTCGATGACGATTTCGGGGACGGTCCGTGTGACTGCCCGGACAGGCCTGGCAGTCTGCGCCACCGCCTCGTTGAGAGACGCCAGCTGCTCCCATGCTTCGACGTCGAGCCGCAGGGCTTCGATCCGCGCCGTCGCAGTGCCCAGTTCCGCCCGTGCGTCGTTCCTCTGGCGGGTGAGCGTGCGGTTGCGTGCGGCACGGGAATCGAGGGAGTCGGAAAGATACGTCAATCGCGCGTCGAAGATTCCAGCCGTCTCCTCGAAAGCGAGCTGCAGGGCCTGGGCTTCGGCGAGGACGGCGTCCCCCATGAGAGCCGAATGGCCCGCATAGTCGGCCCGCAACGCGTCCATGCCACGAAGCGCCTTCTCGTCGTCCGGCGAACCGCACAGGCGTTTCAGGGCGCTTTCCAAGCGTTTCGTCCACCGGTCGACCAACGGCAGACCGGTCGGCGCGGATTGGACGCTCACGCTCCCGGCAAACACTCTCGCCTCCCCACGGGTCAGGCCCTCGGCGTCGAGATAGTGACGCAACACGGCAAGACGGGCCTGGAGCGGGCCGGTCCGGAACCCGCTTTGAGCCCGCGCTTCGCTGTCCACAATGGGTTCGACGCCGATTTCGATCTCTGCCTCCAGGCCGCGCTGGGTTAGGGCGTGGAGATAGGCGGGGGCCAGTCTGGAGAGCAGCGGATCGGACAGCGACAGAGACTTGCCGGGCGCGGGTTGTTCGTCCAGCCAGTCGAGTATGGCGTCGACACCGTCCCCGGATGTGTTCGCGTTTTCGTCCGGAGTCAGCGGGTGCCGTGCATCAGCCAAGGTCTCGGCCAGCACCGCATTGCGGGCATGGAGCGCTCCATCCAGCGCATGATCCGAAAGGCCGTCGGGCGACCCGGGTGGCGCGATGACCAACCGAACCGTCCGGCCGGACGCGAAGAGCGGCGCGCTCATCGGCTCGGCAGCCCGAGCGTGCTCATCCACTGGCGAGATCCTCGGCCAATCGCAGTCTCATCTCTTCGAGCGACGGGTTGAGCTTCATCGTTTCCGTGGATCGCTTCAACCGATGCTCGCCGTGCTTGCGCTTCAGGGTCGCCTGACCTGCCTGCGTCAGGGTGCGGCGGCGTTCGCTGCCATAGGATTTGGACTTGGCGTGGAAGACATAGGTGTCGATTGCGATCAGCAGGCCGAAGCCCGCATCGGCGGCGCGCAGGCAGTAATCGTCCTCTTCTCCGAACCCTTTCGGGAAACCGGCCTCGTCCAGCGGTCCGATGGCCTCCAGCAGGCGGCGGTGCAGCGCGTAGCAGAAGCCGTTGACCAGCGGGACGCGCGGGACCGTCACACCTTCGGACAAGGCCTCGCACCGCGCATCCACCGCGTCCACATCCATACCGGGCGGCAGGGCGTTTATCATCCAGCCGCCGCGCGGATCGGAGCGTTCCGGCACGGACTGCCAGCTCGCTGCGTTGGACAAGGGTCCCACGATGCCGACATCGGGCCGGGCGAGGAAGTGCGCGGCCAGCTTGTGTGCCCACCGCTTGGGCACGACGGTGTCGCTGTTGAGCAGGCAGATCACGTCGCCCGTCGCGGCAGCCAGCCCGGTGTTGGCCGCGACCGTATAGCCGCCCGCCTCGTCGCGCCGGATGCGCCGGACGTGGGGGTGCGCCTTTGCGACGGCCGCGACATGGTCCGCCGTCGGGGTGTCGCTGCCATCGTCGACCAGCACGATGTCCAGGTCTCCGGCGGCCTCGCTCGCCAGGACCGAGTCGATGCACCGGGTCACGTCATCCAATGCATTGTGGATGCAGATGACCACGGAAAGGCGTGTCGGCGTGTCTGTGTCGCTCATGGGGGTTCCTGCCCGTCCCGAAGTCTCTTTGTGCCGGACGGACGGGTGACCAGTCGGCTCCGGGCGAGGCGCTCAATAGCGCTGGCCCGGACGGGTGTATAGGGTGCTCTCCGGGTCCGGGACGGGCTTGTCCGCCCGAAAGCCCTTCTCTATGGACGGGGACTGCAACCCCGCGCCTCCACCCGCCCCGGCGGACGGGTGCCTGCCCATCAACCCGAAAGGCGTGCGTCGTGTCATCCGCATCAAAGCCAGTGTCCGCGCGCAAGGCTCCGGCCAGCAAGCTGACCGCCAGGAAAGCGTCCGCCAAGACGCCATCCGCGAAAAAAGTGTCGCGCAAATCGGCCGCCATTTCTCCGTCCGTCGTGGTCCTCGGCATGCACCGCAGCGGCACCTCCATGATCACGCGGGGCTTCAACCTGCTCGGCTACGCCGTTCCCAGGGAACGGATCGGCATCAATGCGTCCAACGAGAGCGGCCATTGGGAGAGCCGCAAGATCGCGCGCCTCAACGATGCGCTGCTGGGCGAAGCCGGGCTGGAGTGGAGCGACTGGGTCGGCATCGACCTCCGGGATGTCTCCGCCCGTCGCCGTACCGAAGCGCGCGAAGACATCGCCAATGCCCTCAAGACCGAATTCGGCGATGCCGCACCCATTGTTCTGAAGGAGCCGCGCATCTGCCGCCTCGCGGGCCTCTATCACGAGATCATGGAAGAAACGGGCCTCGACCCCGTCTATGTCCTTCCCTTGCGCAACCCGCTGGAGGTCATGGCCTCGCTGGAAGCGCGCAACGGCATGCCGCGCGAAGACGGCGCGCTGCTCTGGCTGCGCTACATGCTGGATGCGGAACGCGGCACGCGGGGTCGCCGACGCCTGTTCGCCCGATACGAGGACGCGCTCGACGATCCGGTCGAATTTCTGGAGCGCTGCCGCGATGCGCTCGGACTGACGCCGCCGCTCGCACCGTCGGAAGCCGCCGTGTCGCTGCGCGCGCTCGCCGATCCGGACAAGCGCCACCACAGCAAGACGGCCGAGCATCTGGCGCACGATCCGCTGACGTCCGGCTGGGTCAGCGACGCCTACGAGGCAGTCTGCGTAATGATCACCGATCCGGATCACGCCGCCTCGCAGGCCGTGCTGGACCGGATCGCTGAAGACTTCGCCACTGCCACGCCGGCTCTGCTCGCCCGCCGTCAGGCGGTGCGCGACCGTGTGCAGTCCTTGCAGGCGGAGCAGGAGCGGACACGCACCGCGCAGGAGACGCGCTTGGCGGAGATGAAAACGCGCCTGGCCGATACCGAACGCAGCCTGAGGGCCGCAGACCGGCGTTCGGCCGAGGTCGCGGAAGAGAGCAAGCGTTCCCGCAAGGAGGCGAAGGCGTCCCTGGCGGCCATGGAATCGCGCTTGGCCGAAGCGGCGGCAGACGCGAAATCGAAGGCTGAAGACGTGCAACAGGTTCGCGACCGCCTGGAGCAGTCCAAGACCCGGCTGGAAGAGGCCAAGGCCCGGCTGGAGCGGGCAGACGACGATCTGAACCAGGCCCGGAAGGATGAAGCCAAGGCCGTCGCCCAGATCCGCGAGCGCGACGAGAGCCTGCGGCAGCAGCGCAGCAAGATCCGAAGCCTGAACCGGGAGAACTGGAAGCTGCGCGACCAGATGTCCGTGGCCAACGACCATTACAGGGCCATTCAGGACTCCACCTCCTGGCGCATCACCAAGCCCATCCGGGTAATCAAGAACCGTTTGACCGGGGCTTCCTCCGGTCCCGCCCTGCCGCCTGCCATCCCCCAACCGTCAGAGGCGAAGACGCCAGCGGAAGACGTGCCGACATCCTCCGCGCCTGGACAGGCCAGACCCGCGCCAGTCGGGACGCCGTCGCGCGACGACGTCGAGAAGTCCGGCCTTTTCGATCCCGCCTATTACGTCGCGCATACGCCGTCCGCCGCGCGAGGCGACATGGACCCGCTTGATCATTTCCTGAAGGTCGGGCTGCGGGAGGGGCGCGATCCGTCGTCGCGTTTCGTGACCAAGGCCTACCTTGCCGCCAATCCGGATGCCGTCTCGCATCCGGGCGGCGTGTTCGGCCACTTTCTGGCGGAGCAAGATGCCAAACGGGCCAAGCAAGCCCGAAGCGATCTAGGCCGTGTCGTCGTCTTCGCGGCGATTTCGGGGGGGTACGATACGCTCAAGGAGCCGCCAGAAGATGTGGACGGCGTCGACTATGTACTGTTCACGGACACGGAAGTCGATCCGGCCAGCCGCTGGCAGGTGCGACCCTTCGAATTCGTGTCAAGCGACCCCACGCGTACGGCCCGCTTCATCAAGACCCATCCGCATCTCTACTTCGCCGACTATGACTGGGCGGTCTGGGTCGATGCCAACCTGCAGATCGAGGCGGACATCCGCGACGTCCTGGCCGTGGCAACGCCTGAATCCGATGCGCTGACCTGGATCCATCCCCTGCGCACGACCCTCGCCGAGGAGGCCGAGGCCTGCATGTCGCGCAGCAAGGACGATGCGGAGCTCATCCGCGCGCAGATGGAACGCTATCGCGACGCCGGTTTCCCGGACACGGGCGGGCTGTGGGAGACCAGCGTCTTCGCGACCCGTCCGGGCACGGCGCGCACGGCCGAGATCATGACTCTCTGGTGGACGCAGATCCTGCAAGGCTCCCGCCGTGACCAGCTCGGCCTGCCCTATGCGGCATGGAAGGCGGACATGACCATCACCCCGATCGCGCGCCGCGGCCTCTGCATGCGCACGGACCCGCGCTTCCACTATTTCCGTCATACGGGCTAGGGCAGTTTCGAATGAGCGCGCCCACTCGGCCAGAAGACCTTCCCCTGCTGCGCGCCTTGAATGCGGGCGAGTATGATTTCGTCGATTTCGGATGCAGCCATGGCGGCTCTGTCGAGTTCGCCCAGCAGAAGTTCGAAGGTGGTGCCGGCCTCGGCATGGATATCGACCCGGACAAGGTCATGGCCGCGCGCGAAGCCGGACGCGATGCCATGGTGGTCGATCTGACACAATTCGCAGCCCGCGCAGACACGGCGCGCTTCGTCCTCATGTCCCACCTGCTGGAGCACCTTTCCGGGCTGAAGGCGGCCGAGCAGGTCATGACGTGCGGCGTGCGGATCGCCCGGGACTTCGTCTTCGTCCAGCAGCCCTGGTTCGACAGTGACGGCTATCTGTTCGGACGGGGTCTGAAGCTCTTCTGGTCGGACTGGCACGGTCACCCCACCCGGATGACGACGCTGGATTTCCACTATATCCTGAAACCCCTGGCGGACCGGGGGGAGATCAGGGATTTCTCGGTCTACGGATCCAGCCCGATCCGCACGAGCCGACACTCCGCCGTTCACGCACTGGGCAGCCCGAGAAACCAGAAATCACACGACCCGTCTGCCCATCCCGCCAAACCCGACTTTCCCGTCCTCTTCCGGCAGCCCGTCTTCCACGAGATCCACGTCGTAATCGACATTGACGGGCGCAAAGGCCTCGACGCCTACGAGGCGTCCGGGCTGGGTGGAAAGCGGCTCTACCGGTACGGCAAGGACGGTTGAGACACGCTCTCAAGCGCGAACGACGTTCCGTTCGAAGTCATTGAGTATTTCCTCCAGCCGCCGACCCATGACGTCCAGGCTGTAGGCGTTGCGAATGAACTCCCCGCCCTTCTTGGCGCCCTTCTTGTATTTGGCGTGACGTTTGCGCATCTCCCGCAGCGCCTTGACTGCATCACCGAGGTCTGGCTCCCACATCATGGCACCGTTCCCGCCATATCGCTTCTGCATCGAAGCCGCGAAGGGATCGGTGGGATCGTCGATGAGCGTTTCGCGGACCTTGACGCGGCGTACGCCATGCTTGGGAAGAGCTTCGCCCATGGCCGTCGACGCCGGTGCGATGACTGGAGTTTCGGTCAGCAGGGCCTCGTGCAAGGGCATGCACCATCCTTCTCCGCGCGAAAAGGTGAGGACGCAATCGGCACGATTGTAGAACCGGTTCATCCAGGGGGCCGTCGCGGTTGACGTATCGCAGGACAAGCCGATGTGTGACGGCAGGGAGCGCGCGCCTTCCAGCAGGTGGGAGGTGTTCCTTCCTTGAAGGCCGTCGAAGCAATGCAGCGATAGATGCACCGGGCCTTCCGCCGGATCGGGAAAGGCCTGCCGGAAGGCTTCCCAGAGAATGTCGAGCCCCTTGCGATAGGAATAGGACCCCACGAAGAAAAAGTGAAACGGCTCCGGGCCCTCTTCGCGCCACCTCGGGATCGGCTTGAAGACGCGCGGGTCCACATGTTGCGGGCAGGTGTAGACCCGGTCGAAATGCTCTCCGAAGGGCCTAAGATCGAACCGTCCCGGCACGATGATCCCCTGCGCGGCCTGCAGGTTTTCGACCCAACGAGGCGGCAGTCGCGACAGGGCGTGCTGCGTGTAGATCATCGCGGGTTTCTTGTACTTAAAAGCCCCCGGCCTCGCGATGCGCAGGACCATGTCGCCATGATTGGGTTTCATGACGGGAATGCCAAGCAGTTCTTCCTGGTCGCGGATATCCGGCGCGAAAGGCGCGGTCTGCTCGATCCTGAAGATGTCATGCGAAGAATGCGCATTCAGACTTCGCATGATCGCGCGAGCCAGTGCGCCGTACCCGGTCTGCATGTATATGCGCGCACCGTCGTCGATGACGACCTTCACGCTGTGGCTCCATGGGAAGCCTGGCGAGTCGTGCGTGTTCTTCGAACCGTCAAGACGTTACAGCTCCGTATCGTAGAAATGCACGGCATCGTCGAGCGGGCCGGAATAAGCGACCATGCCGCCGTCGAGCACGAGGCCGATATTGCAGAGGTCCTGCAGCAGGCTCGTATTGTGCGAGGCGAGAATGAGGCCGCGGGTCTGGCCGACCATATCGCGCATGCGCTTGTCGGCCTTGGCGCGGAACTTCGCGTCGCCCGAGCCAATCCATTCGTCGAGGATGAGGATGTCCGGCGTGATCATGGTGGAGATGGCGAAGGCCAGCCGCAGCAGCATGCCGGTGGAATATGTGTTGATCGGACGGTCGATGGCGTCGTCGATCTGGGCGAACTCGATCACAGGCATGACGCGTTCGCGCACCTCCGACATGGTCAGCCCCATCTGCAGACCGCGCAGATATATGTTCTCCAGCCCCGTGCCTTCCTGGTTCATGCCCAGCGTGATGGTGAACAGTCCCGTGACGGAGCCGTTGATATCCAGCGTGCCGCTGTCCGGGTGATAGACGCGGGCGAGCATGCGCAGCAGGCTGCTCTTGCCCGATCCGTTGATGCCGATGATGCCGATCCGGTCTCCGGCGTGCAGGTCCAGCGACACCCCGTCCAGGATGGTCTTCACCCGGCGGTTCGACCCGCCCGTATAGGCGCGGGAGATCAGCTGCGACGGACGCGTCAGCAGGTCCCGGGCGGAGGGCTGGTAATAGGGCACGCGCAAGGTGAGGTCGCGCGCGCGCAGAAGAAGGCGGCCGGGCAGGTCGGGTGCGGTCTCGGCCGCCTTGGTATCGGGAATGGTTTTGGCCACGGCGTTCCGGTCCTTACAAGACCCAGAGCGGCACGCCGCGCACGAGCCGGCGGTAGGTCAGCCAGGTAACAGCAAAGCCGACCACCGTGATCGTCCCCACGACCATGTAGGACACGGTCGCGACCGGCGTACCGAGCAGTGGGGCGCGCACCATTTCCAGGAAATGGTAGAACGGGTTGAAGACCAGATAAGCGCCGAGAAAGCCGCCCGTTCCGTTCTGCGGGATCCAGATGATGGGGGTGATGAAGAACATGATGCGCGTGACGGCCGCGATCACTTCCACGAGGTCACGTTGGCGCGCGCCGATGATGCCCAGGAACGTCGTCACCCAAAGCCCGTTGGCGAACAGCACCAGCAGGCCGAGCAGGGCAAAGGGTGCGGTCGGGGCGGGGGCCTTCATGAAGAACAGGAACACGGCCAGAATGACCACGGCCTGGTGGAGGAACAGCAGCAGCGTGTCGAAACAGGCCGCGAGGGCAAGATCCGTCAGGCGCATGTTGCCCTGCAGGATTTCGGTACGGCGGCTGACGAAGACGGTGCTGCCGCCGATGATGAAGCCGCTGATGAGCGTCCAGGTGATGTAGCCCGTCGCCATGTGCGGGACGAACACGTCGGTCGGACTGCTGTTCACGCGGGAGAACAGATAGCCGAGGAAGATCACGAAGAAGGCGGGTCCCACCACGATCCACAGCGGACCGAGCGCGGTCCGGCGGTACTTCAGCCCCAGCCGCATCCAGGTGGAGTAGGTCCAGTAGTGCGGCCGCCGGAAGCTCATCGCCAGATCGTGGAAGAAGGACCGGGTCGATCCCATTTCCATCGGCGGTGTGATCGGCGTGTCGGTCACGAAAAGGTCCTGAAAGGAAAGAAATCTAAGATGAGACTGTGACCAGAACGAGGCGTGCCGCGGCCAGAAGACAAAGGGTAGGGGATCGGCGGTGCCTTAGGAGGAAATGTCGGCCGCGTCGCCGCTTCCGCCAGGCGCGCCGTCCGCCCCGTAGGAAATGACGGACGGGGAGAGTTGCCGTCCGGCCGCGTCCAGCCCCGGCTCCACATAGACATAGCTGTTGCCCCACGGGTCGAGCGGGATCTCGCCGTCCAGATAGGGACCGAACCAGTTGGGAGACCCGTCCGGAGCTTGGACCAGAACGGACAGGCCCTGTTCCTGCGTCGGGTAGCGGCCGATATCGAGACGGTAGGAGTCGAGCGCCAGCCGCAGGGACCGGGCCTGCGCCTGCGCGCCCGTGACCTTGGAGCGGTCCACCTGCGAGAACAGGCGCGGCGCGACCAGCGTCACCAGAATGGCGATGATGGCCAGCACGACCAAGATTTCCAGCAGCGAATAGCCCGCTTCGGGATCGGTCTTGCGACGGCCCAGATGCCGGAAAGCCGGGGCCGTCCGGCCGTTCGGGGCCGCGTTTTCAGAGGGCGAAATCATAGACGGAGGTAATAGCTAGAACGATCGAGATTACAATGGTGCCCACCACGCCGGAAATGGCGAGGATAGCGAGCGGTTCGGCGATGGCGGCGATGCGTTTGGCACGCTGCCGTGTTTCCTCTTCCTGTATCTTGCTGGTGAAGATCAGCATCTTGGCCAGCCGCCCCGACATGCGCCCCGTTCGGATCAGATCCAGCGTCAGATCGTCGAAGGTCGGCACTTCTTCCTGCAGGGCGGTTTCCAGCTCGTGGCCCCGTCGCACGCGCGATCGCACCGTGCGCATGGCGGAGGCCAGACGCGCCGACGACAGGCTGCCCTCGCCCAGACGCAAGGCCACCACCAGGTCCGCGCCATTGCGCAAGGCGACCCCCACTGTGGCCGCCCAGCCGCCCAGCTGCGACCGGGCCAGCAACGGCCCGATGGCAGGCAGGCCTTCCATCGCCGTACGGAAGCCGCGCTTCAGGGCGGGCTGGCGCAGCGCGGCCACCAGCGCG
>JBARXH010000201.1:0-10933 GCA_049647245.1 Litorimonas sp. | reverse complement strand
GCGAGACAGGTCTTCAAGGCGTTGGGCATGTCGGGGTCCTTGCCAGTGCTGTGCCAAAGTCGCAGCCGACACGGGAATTGGCCGGATGGATGCGGCGACGCCCGCACGGTGTAGCGCGCGGGCGTCTCTCCCAAAACGGGCTGTGTCAGTGAATCTGGTCGATCCTGCTACCGGGTCGGCGGCTGGTTGTAGGTGGCCGGGCAGCGCGTGATGTCCGTGCGGGAAGAGGCGGCCTGCTGGAAAGCTTCGCCCTTTGCGCGCGACGCCATGGTTTTGAGTTCACGGGCCAGAACGACCGGATCCGCGCCGGGTGTCAGGCAGCCGATGACGGATTTGTCGCTTGCGTCCACCACGGCGGCAAAGCCCGGCAGGCCGACCCATTTGTTGAAGACCGGCACGATGTCCTTGTTGAAGGCATCGTGCGCGGCCTTTTCCCATTTCGCGGCGGTCGTCGTATCCACGACGACTTCTTCCGCAGCGACTTCCGCAAGGCGCAGAACAGTGGGCAGCTGCGTTTCCAGCTGTTGGGATTTGGCATCTTCCGCATGGCGGAAGTTGACGATGTAGAGCTCCGGCGCGGCAAAGGCGGGCGCGGCGATGATGAGGCTCAGCAGGGCTGAGACGGCGGCGGCTGTTTTGAGTTTCACGTGTGTCTCCTTGGCACGTCGGGTGATCGGTTGACCCGAAACGTGACGCAGGAGCGTGAAGAAACGGCGAAGACGCCGCTAAGGCTCGATTCAGATTGGTTTCCAGCTCGGTTAATTTCAGGCCTAGGTCATTGTAGTCGAAGGAAATAATAAATCTGAGGTTTGTGAGCGAGACTTGCCCGAAGTTACGGAAGGGCTCGCGATCTTAACCACCGGGAAACCAAGGCAGCTCGGTTCCGAAAGCCTTCCTTCATGACCATGACAGGAGCATTACGTGAAAACCCGCCCGAAGATCGTGTCGACATGCTTCAGATGATAGGCGTCGTCGAACATGGCGTCGATCTGCTCCGGGGAGAGAAGGGCAGTGACGTCGGCGTCTTGATGCAGCAGATCGCGGAACATGCCATCGCCCGCATTGCCTTGCGTGCGGAACGCCTCCCAGACCTTCATCGCATTGCGCTGGACAAGACGATAGGCGCTCTCGCGCTGCTCACCCGCCTGCGTCAGGGCGAGCAGGACACGCTGGCTGTTATGCAGCCCGCCGAGCCGGTCCATGTTGGCCTTCATCTTCTCGGGATAGATGACGAGGTTTTCGATCACGCCTGCCAGCCGGTGCAGGGCGAAGTCGAGATGGATCGTCGTATCCGGCGCGATCCCGCGCTCGACCGAGGAATGGCTGATGTCCCGTTCATGCCAGAGCGCGACGTTTTCCATCGCCGGCACGACCGCCATGCGGATAAGACGCGCCAGGCCGGTCAGATTTTCCGTCAGGACCGGGTTTCGCTTGTGGGGCATGGCCGATGAGCCCTTCTGCCCTTTGGAAAAGAATTCCTCGGCTTCCAGGACCTCAGTCCGCTGCAGGTGACGGATTTCCACGGCGACGTTCTCGATGGAAGACGCGATGACGCCCAGGGCGGCGAAGTAGGCGGCGTGGCGGTCGCGCGGGATGATCTGCGATGACACCGGTTCGACTGCCAGCCCCATCTCTTTCGCGACATGGGCTTCCACGGACGGGTCGATGTTGGCGAAGGTCCCGATGGCCCCCGATATGGCGCAGACCGCGATTTCCTCGCGCGCTTTCAGAAGCCGGTCGCGCCCGCGCGCAAATTCTGCATGAAAACGGGCCAGCTTCACGCCCATCGTCGTGGGTTCGGCATGGATGCCGTGGCTGCGTCCGATGGTCAGTGTGTGCTTGTGCTCCTCGGCCCGCGACTTCAGCGCCGTGAGGACCCGGTCCATGCCGCTGAGCAACAGATCCGTCGCGCGGGCCAGCTGCACGGAAAGCGTGGTGTCCAGAATATCTGAACTGGTAAAACCCTGATGAACGAAACGGGCATCTTCGCCTATGAACTCCGCCAGGTGGGTCAGGAAGGCGATGACGTCGTGCTTCACTTCGCGTTCGATTTGATCGATCCGCTCGACATCGAACTCCGCCGCGCCGCCCTTTTCCCAGATGGTCCGGGCGGCGCCCTTCGGAATGACACCGAGTTCGGCAAGCGCGTCGCAGCCATGCGCCTCGATCTCGAACCAGATCCTGTATTTGGTCGCTTGCGACCAGATGGCGGACATTTCGGGGCGGGCATAGCGAGGAATCATGCCCGCGCTGTAGCAAGTCCCGCGCGAAGATGAAGCCCGCGCTGGAGGATAATGCCAGGTCGCTTTCTCAACCCTGGGACGGATTTTGATTGCCCTGCGCGTGTTTTGGGCAAGGAGCGGGTGCGCGGGCGTGTCTGGACACGC
Source organism: Litorimonas sp. (assembly GCA_049647245.1). Lineage (GTDB taxonomy): Bacteria > Pseudomonadota > Alphaproteobacteria > Caulobacterales > Maricaulaceae > Litorimonas. Next base: position 8,546 of record JBARXH010000201.1, on the reverse strand, counting down.
CAAGCGGCCGCGACGCCGTTCCAAGGCGCGTGCAGGGCGACCCCTCCGGGGCGGTCCTAGGGGGATCCGTGGGCGTCGTTGCGTCGCTCACCGAGGCGGACGCCTTGCTTACACGCTGCGCCTAGCCACGAACCGCCCTAGGACCGTCAAAACAGGCCCAGGCTTGAGAAAGCGACCTAGCCCCCCGCCTTGTTTCGCGCTTCGGCAGCCGCCCAGTCCTTGGGCAGGGTGACGGCAGCCAGAAGGAAGCAGATCACGCCGAGCACATAGGGCAGCCAAAGCCAGGTGAGGGCGAGTCGAAGGGACTGGACCTCGCCGTGCGCCGGTTCCAACGCGCTGCTGACGATGCCGACGACCGTCGGTCCGCCGCCCAGCGCGATCATGTTGAGGATGAAGAAGAAGAGCGCCGTGCTCATGGCCCGCATCCGGATCGGCGCTAGCGTCTGTGCGATGGCAAAGCTTGGCCCGAGATAGAAGCCGGCCGCGACGAGATAGACTGTGATCAACACAAGATGCATCAGAAGCGTGTCGACCCAGAACGCGTAGAGCAGGGCGGGCACGCCGACGAACAGGACCACACCGGGCAGCCAGCCATAAGCGCGGACGCTCTTCTTGCCGAGGATGTCGGCCATCTTGGCGCCGCCATAGGTGCCGAGGCCGTAGGCGACACCGTTCATCAGACCGAACCAGATGTTGAGCTGGCGAAACTCCGCCGGCTGCATCAGTTCAGGCTTCCAGCGCGCGATATAGTCCATGCCCCAGTTGGAGATGGCGTATCCGCCGAAGGAGACGAACGCCACACCGAGGCACATCAGCCACCAAGACGGAATCGTCAGCAGGGTCTTCAACATCTCCGCATACGGAACCTTCGGCGCGTCTTCCGCGCTGTCGGCTACGTCCATCGCACCCCGGGTCGGTTCCCGGACGATCAGCAGAAGGATGGCGGCAAGCAGGATGCCGACGACACCCAGAACGAACAGCGTCCCGCGCCAGCCCACGGACGCCACCAGGTTTCCGGCCGCGAAGTAGGCAAACATGATCCCGAACGGGATGCCCAGCGAATAGATGCCCAGCGCCGTCGCGCGCTCTTCCTTGGCGTAGAGATCGGAAATGATGGAATGCGACGGCGGGCTGCCGCCGGCTTCGCCGATGCCGACGCCCATGCGGGCCAGCAGCATGGTGAAGAAGGAGTTGGCTGCGCCCGTCAGGGCAGTGAAGCCCGACCAGACAGTCAGGCTGATCGCGACGATCTTCACCCGGCTGTAGCGGTCGGCCAGAACGGCTATCGGGATGGCGAAGGTGCAATAGACGACGGCGAAGGCGAACCCTTTCAGCCAGCCGAGCTGTGCATCCGTGAAGCCGAGGTCTTCCTTGATGAATGGCGATACGATGCCGATGATCTGACGGTCGATGAAGTTGAAGGCGTAGACAAGGGTCAGCAGCCAGAGAGCGAGAGTGCGGCCCCGCATGGGAGTCGGTTGCGTATAATCGGTCATGTCGCCCCTGAGGTTTTCCAAGCGGAGTAGCAGGGATTCACGCCGGGGCAACCGTTTCGCTACATCAGCCCCAACATCTTGAAGCTGGCCACGTCCTCGCGGCCCACGACGAGGTGGTCATGCACGACCACATCGATGGCATCGGCCGTTCGTTCGATCGCCTTGGTCAGTTGAATGTCTTGTGGCGACGGTGTCGGGTCGCCGGAGGGATGGTTGTGGACGAGGATAATCGCCGTGGCTTCGTGGACGAGGGCACGGCGCACGATCTCTCGCGGGTAGACCGGCGCGCGGTCCACCGTGCCCTGACCCATCATCTCGTCCGCAAGAAGGCGGTTCTTGCGGTCAAGGAACAGGACGCGGAACTGTTCGCGGCCTTCGAACTGCATGGCCGCGCGGACATAGTCGAGCAGGGCGTTCCAGCTCGACAGGACGGGGCGGTTGATCACGGCGCTGCGGCCTATGCGGATGGAGACCTGCTGCAGGAGCTTCAAGTGCTGCGCCGCGCTCGGCCCGATGCCCTTGATGCGGGTGAGCTTTTCCACGGGCGCGGCGACGACCTCGGCCAACGTGCCGAACTCCGAGAGAAGTGCCTTGGCGATGGGTTTGGTGTCTATGCGCGGCAGGGCCTGGAACAAGATCAGCTCGAGCAGTTCGTAATCGTCGAAGGCGTCCGCACCGCGCCGGGCAAACTTGCTTCGCAAACGGTCGCGGTGATCGTGGAAGTGCGGCTTGGGCGCCTTCGCTTTGGGCGGTGTTCCGGTTTCGGGCAGCGGAGAGGAAGGCCGTGCTTCCAGGTTCTTCACCTCTTCCGAAGCCGTCCCAGTCGCGCCCGGTTGCGTTTCCGGCCCGGCCTTGCGGCGGAACAGGGCCTCGAAGCTTTCGCCGGCCCGTTCCCCCGTGTGTCTCTCAACCGGCATAGGGCTTATGCAGGCCGGTCGGGGATGCCGTGAAGATCTCGCAGCCATCCTTTGTGATGCCGATGGAATGCTCGAACTGTGCCGTGAGCTTTCGGTCGCGCGTGACGGCCGTCCAGCCATCGGACAGGATCTTGACCCCCGGGCGGCCGACATTGACCATGGGCTCGATGGTGAAGAACATGCCCTCGCGGAGCTCTTCGCCCTCGCCGGGGCGTCCATAGTGGAGAATGTTCGGGCTGTCATGGAACAGCTGGCCCAGACCGTGGCCGCAAAAGTCCTCCACGACCGAATAGCGCTCGCCTTCGACAAAGCTCTGAATGGCATGGCCGATATCGCCCGTCGTGTTGCCGGGCTTCGCCGCCGCGATCCCCAGCATGAGCGCGTCATAGGTGATGTCCATCAGGCGCTCGGCCCGGCGGTTCGGCGTTCCCGCCACATACATGCGCGACGTGTCGCCGTGCCACCCATCGACGATGACTGTGACGTCGATGTTCAGGATATCGCCGTCCTTCAAGGGCTTCGGCCCCGGAATGCCATGGCAGACCACGTGATTGATCGAGGTGCAGAGCGAGTGCTTGTAACCTCTGTACCCCACAGTCGCCGGAACGGCGCCGTTATCGAGGATGAAGATACGCGCGGCATCGTCCAGCGCTTCCGTCGTCACGCCCGGTTGGATGAGCGGGGCGAGATGGTCGAGACAGGCGGCGGCGATCCGGCCGGCCTTGCGCATGCCGGCGAAACCGGCCGCACCGTGCAGCTTGATCGCGCCGTCCCGCAGCACGGGCGCCTCTGTTGCGTCTATATAGTTCATGCAGCCTGCTAGCGTTTGCGAGGGGTTTTGGCCAGAGATCGTATAGATGCGCCAGCGATCAATATTTGCTCTTTGTCTGCAAGGGTGATGCAAAATTGACACACCTTCACAAAAAACTCGAAAAGGGTTCCATGACAAACTGGTCATTCACGAAATCGTCAAATAGGGCCAATCCTAACTGTGAGTCCGCTTGGGCTCCGGGACATAAGAGCAAAAGAAGGGAAGCTCTCTATGCGTAGATCGCTAAAATCCAGATTCCTGTTGTCGACGATCGTGGCTGGCGCCGTTGCCTCCACCGGTCTGACGGCCATGGCCCAGGACAGCAACGCCGACGATGACGAGCTGATCGTCACCGGTTCGCGCCTCGTCAACGAAAACGTCGTCTCGGCCAGCCCGGTCGTCACGGTCGACGCCGAGCTTTTCGATATCCGTGGTACAACGGACACGATCGACCTCGTCCAGACCCTGCCGTCCGTCGGCGTCGGTCAGGCCACGGCGGAAGCCAACGGCGCGACGGGTACGTCCACGCTGAACCTTCGCGGCCTCGGCACGCTGCGCACGCTCGTGCTGGTCGACGGCAAGCGTCTTCCCCCGGGCGGCCCGCTCGCTGGCTTTGCGTCCGACATCAACGTGATCCCGCCGCAGCTCGTCGAGCGTGTGGAAATCGTGACCGGTGGTGCTTCCGCCGTCTACGGTTCCGACGCCATCGCCGGTGTTGCCAACTTCATCATGCGCAAGGACTTCACGGGTCTCGAAGTCGATCTTCAGTACGGCTACAACCAGTCCAGCAACAATAGCGACTTCTGGACGGAGCGCCTGAACGCGGCCGGAATCGAAGACGAAGGCAGCAACTGGGACAACGAAACGTTCCAGGCCAGCATCCTGATGGGCTCCTCGCTCGACAACGGACGCGGCAACGTGACCGGCTTCTTCAACTACGCCAAAAACGACGGTGTGAACCAGTCCGAGCGCGACTTCTCGCAGTGTGCGTCCTTCCCCGACGGCACCGGCCTCCGCTGCCTGGGTTCGAACGCAGGTCCGTTCCCGACACAGTTCGTCATCAACCCGGCTCTGACGGATCCGACTGATCCGACAAGCGCAGTTCCGCTCTTCGACGTCAACGGCAACCCGCTGCTGAACGCCGACGGCACGCCGCAAACGGGCGGTTCGTTCTCGCTGACTCAGGACGACCAGGTCGTTCCGGGCTTCCAGAACGGCTTCAACTTTGCGGGCTTCAACCCCATCCGCCGTCAGGTCGAGCGCTTCAACGCCGGCTTCAACGCCTATTACGACGTCTCCGACGCTGTTCAGGTCTACTCGGATTTCGCTTTCACTTCGTCCGAGTCGCCTCAGATCATCGCACCGTCCGCTGCGTTCGGTTCGACAATCAACCAGGTGAACTGCGACAACCCGCTCCTGACGGATCAGACGCGGGCTCTGGTCTGCGGCAACGCCGACATCAACGGTCCGTTCGCACGTGACGTCGATGGTGACGGTTTCGCACAGGTCCAGGTTCGTCGTCGCTTCGTCGAAGGCGGTGGCCGGACGGATAACCGGAACCGCACTAACTTCCGTGGCACGGCCGGTCTTCGCGGCACGCTGGACGACAACTTTGAATGGGACGTCTTCGGTCAGTACTCCGAAACGCGCCTCTCGCGTCTCCAGACGAACCAGGTCACGCTGAACCTTCTGCAGAACTCGCTCGATATCGTGACCGATCCCGCAACCGGCCTGCCGGCCTGTCGCGTGACGGTGAACGGCACGGACCCGGCCTGTATTCCGTTCACGGCGGCTTACCAGAATGGCGTTCCTGTCGATCCGGCCCTGCGGTCCTACGTCGATACGCCGACCCTCACGACGGGTACGGGCGCGCAGACGATCCTTGGTGCCACGATCGGTGGTGCGTTGGATGACTACGGCATCAAGATGCCTTGGGCGGACGAAGGCATCGGCCTCCTCCTGGGTGTCGAATACCGCAAGGACGAGCTCTTCCAGCAGGCCGACGGCACCGCTTCCAGCGGCAACCTCGTCGGTTCGGGTGGTGCGACCACGCCGGCGGACGGTTCCACGAGCCTCTACGAGATCTATGCGGAAACCAATATTCCGGTGATCTCCGGCATGACGGGCATCGAGCAGCTGAACCTGAACGCCGCTATCCGTTACTCCGATTATTCTTCGCAGAACAACCTGGACAACACGACCGGTGGTAACTTCGATGCGACGACCTATGCTCTCGGTGTTTCCTGGGTCCCGACGGACGATCTTCGTTTCCGCGGTCAGTACCAGCGTGCCATCCGCGCGCCCAACGTGAACGAGCTGTTCACGCCGCAGAACACGAACCTGACGAACCTGAGCGACCCTTGCTCCGGTTTCCCGGGTTCGGACACGCCGCCGACCGCGACGCCCGAGCAGTGTGCCAACACGGGTCTGAACCCGGCACAGTTCGGCTTCGTTCCGCCGGACTCCGGTCAGCTGAACACGCTGACGGGTGGTAACCCGAACCTGTCGCCGGAAATCTCCGACACGTTCACGCTTGGTGCGATCTACCAGCCGAGCCAGGTCCCTGGCCTGCTTCTGTCGGTCGATTACTACGACATCACGATCGAAGACGCGATTGGCACGATCCCGACCGCCACGACGCTCAACCAGTGTCTGACGACGGGCGACGCCGGCTTCTGTGATCTCATCCAACGGGGTCCGGACGGGTCGCTGACCTTCTTCCCGCGTGAGCTGTCGTTCATCACGGCAACGTCTCAGAACGTGGCGTCCCTGGGCACCACGGGTATCGACTTCCAGGCTCAGTACCGGACCGACATCGGCGACTTCGGCGATCTGACGTTCGACTACAACTCCACCTGGCAGCTGTCTCAGGAAAACATCGATATCCCCGGTGGCGGCGAGTATGACTGCGTCGGCTTCTACGCCAGCAGCTGTGGCTTCCCGGTCTATGACTACCGCCACAACTTCGTGACGTCTTGGGCGACCCCGATCGAAGGCGTCCGCGCCTCCGTGATCTGGCGTTACCTGTCGGCCGTGGATCAGGTCGGTACCGTGAACAACGGCATCGGTCAGGACGGCTCGATCACGTCCCTCGTCGAAGATGGCGGAGACTCCATCGACGAGCGTCTGTCCTCGCGGAGCTACTTCGACTTCGCCACGCAGTGGCAGGTCAACGATACGCTCAACCTGCGCGCTGGCGTGAACAACGTGTTCGACAAGAACCCGCCGATCGTCATCAACGTGCTTGGCCCGGCGGTCGACAACGAAGCCAACACGGTTCGCGGTCAGTACGACACGGCAGGTCGCTTCCTGTTCGTCGGCGCAACCATGAACTTCTAGGAACGACCGTTCCCCAGAGTTTCGAGGGCCGCCTCCGGGCGGCCCTTTTTTTGTGGGACAAAGGTACCGGGTCCGTGTGCATTCACCGCGCCGTCCTCGCTTGCCCTTCCGTGCCGCCTTTGCTAGGCCGCGCGCGACTGAAGGACGGGCAGGGATTGTCCGTCTCCAACACCGCGCCGGAGACAGCTCCGGCCCTTGCTGACGGACATTCCTCACGTGACTTCCGAAGACGTCATCACGGGCGAAGCCCCGGCGCGCTATGCCGAGGCGCTGATCGAGCTGGCCGACGAGGCCAAGTCCTTGACTCGCGTGGAAAAAGACCTCGCCGTGCTGCGCGCGGCCTTCGAGGACAGCGCCGAGCTCCGCCTCATGGCGGCAAGTGCCTTGATCAGCGCCGAAGACAAGATCAACGCGCTCGATGCCATCGCCAAGAAAGCCAAGCTGAGCCCGCTGACCCAGCAATTCATCGGTACGGTCGCGGCGAATCGCCGGTCGGCTGAATTGCCCGCCATCATTCGCTCCTTCACGGAGCGCGTGGCCATCCGTCGCGGCAGCCAGATCGCGCAGGTCGTTTCGGCCGCCAAGCTGACGCAGGCCCAGACCACGCAACTCAAGACGCGCCTGAAAGCTGAAACCGGCCGTGCGATCGAGATCGAAGCCTCGGTCGATCCGTCCCTGCTGGGCGGCTTCATCGTCAAGCTCGGCTCCCGGCTCTACGACGCTTCGCTTAAGACAAAACTCGAGGACCTGCGCCTCGCCCTGAAATCCGCCTGAACGGGCCCCTATCTGACCCTCGCCGCCAGGCGACAGACGAACCACAAGGACATCTTCGATGGACATTCGCGCCGCTGAAATTTCCACAATCCTGAAGCAGCAGATCAAGGACTTTGGCAAGGAGGCCAAGGTCTCCGACGTCGGCCAGGTGCTGTCCGTCGGTGACGGCATTGCCCGTGTCTACGGCCTGGACAATGTCCGTGCCGGCGAAATGGTCGAGTTCCCGGGTGGCATCAAGGGCATGGCCCTGAACCTCGAGACCGACAATGTCGGTGTCGTGATCTTCGGTGACGACCGGTCCATCAAGGAAGGCGACCAGGTTCGCCGCCTCGGCGAAATCGTGGACGTGCCCGTCGGCAAGGGCCTGCTGGGCCGCGTCGTCGACCCGCTCGGCAATCCGATCGACGGCAAGGGCCCGATCGTGGGGACGGAACGCCGCCGCGTGGACGTCAAGGCGCCGGGCATCATCCCGCGTAAATCCGTGCACGAGCCCGTTCAGACCGGCATCAAGGCCATCGACGCGCTGATCCCGATCGGCCGTGGCCAGCGCGAGCTGATCATCGGCGACCGCCAGACCGGCAAGACCGCCGTGGCCGTCGACGCCATCCTGAACCAGAAGGCCGCGTTCGACGAAGACCGCGACAATGACAAGCTCTACTGCATCTATGTCGTGGTCGGGCAGAAGCGCTCCACCGTCGCCCAGCTCGTGAAAACGCTCGAGGAAAACGGCGCGATGGATTATTCCATCGTCGTGGCCGCGACCGCGTCGGAGCCGGCGCCTCTGCTCTATCTCGCACCGTTCTCCGGCTGCGCCATGGGCGAGTATTTCCGCGACAACGGCATGCACTCGCTGATCGTCTATGACGATCTGTCCAAGCAGGCCGTGGCCTACCGCCAGATGTCCCTGCTGCTGCGCCGCCCGCCGGGCCGCGAAGCCTACCCGGGCGACGTCTTCTACCTGCACTCCCGCCTGCTGGAACGCGCCGCCAAGATGGGCGACGATTACGGCAACGGCTCGCTGACGGCGCTGCCGATCATCGAAACGCAAGGCAACGACGTGTCGGCCTTCATCCCGACCAACGTGATCTCCATCACGGACGGCCAGATCTTCCTCGAGACCGACAATGTCGGTGTCGTGATCTTCGGTGACGACCGGTCCATCAAGGAAGGCGACCAGGTTCGCCGCCTCGGCGAAATCGTGGACGTGCC
>JBARXH010000200.1:0-7435 GCA_049647245.1 Litorimonas sp. | reverse complement strand
GCTGGTCGAGCGCGTAGGAACCGGAAGCCGTGACCGGCGCGACGGTCGAGGCGTCCTTCACGGGTCGCGTGGGGCGGCCCTGGTTGTTGAGCGCGGAGCGGAGTTGGGTGTTCACGGGGTCGGTCATGCTAGCACCTCCTTCAGCGCCGCCTCGAACGCCGCGAAATCGTTTTCGTCATTGGTTTCCGTCGCCGCGACGAGCAGCAGGTTTGCGTCCCCGTCCGGCTGGATCCGCGTGAGCGGGACGCCGCCCAGGATGCCTTTTTCCGCCAGCGCGTCCACGACCTCCGCCGCGGGCTTGGACAGTCGCAGTGTGAATTCGTTGAAGAAGGTGTCGTTGACCAGCTCCACACCGTCGATGGCTTCCAGCCGGTCGGCCAGATCGCAGGCCGCTTCATGGTTCAGCGCGGCAAGGCGCGTGATCCCGGCTTCGCCGAGCAATGTCATGTGGATGGTAAAGGCCAGCGCGCAGAGACCGGAGTTGGTGCAGATGTTGGACGTCGCCTTCTCGCGGCGGATGTGCTGCTCGCGCGTGGAGAGGGTCAGCACGAAGCCGCGCTCGCCGTTCGCATCGACCGTCTGCCCGCAGACCCGGCCCGGCATCTGGCGGACGAGCTTCTGTGTGCAGGCGAACAGGCCCACATGCGGACCGCCAAAGTTCAGGCCGACACCCAGCCCCTGCCCTTCGCCGACCACGATGTCCGCGCCCTGCTCGCCCGGCGGCGTGATGGCGGCCAGCGCGACCGGTTCGGTGAACACCGCGATCAGCAGCGCGCCCGCCGCGTGCGCGGCGTCGGCGATGGGCCGCAGGTCCACGATCTCGCCGAAGACGTTGGGCGATTGCACGACCACGCACGCCGTGTCGGCGTCGATATGGTCGATGACATGATCGTCGCGGCCCGGTCGGCAGTCGCGTTCGTTAATCTCGATACCCAGCGTGGAGGCCAGCGTCTGCGTGGCGGCGGCGTAGTGCGGGTGCAGGCCCGGCGCGAGCACGGCCTTGGCCTTGCGGCCTCGCGCGACGCGGTGCGCCATCACCACGGCTTCGGCGCAGGCGGTGGAGCCGTCATACATGGAGGCGTTGGCCACATCCATGCCGGTCAGGGCGGCGACCTGGCTCTGGAACTCGAACAGCGCCATCAGCGTGCCCTGGCTCACTTCCGGCTGGTAGGGCGTGTAGGCGGTCAGGAACTCGGAGCGCTGGATCAGATGGTCCACGGTCGCCGGAACGTGGTGGCGGTAGGCGCCCGCCCCGCAGAAGAACGGCACGGAACCCGCGGACACGGATTTGGCCGAGAGCTTCGCCATATGCCGCTCGACGGCCTGTTCGGAGGCATGCTTGGGCAGGTCGATCAGCCTGTCGAGACGCGCGCTCTTCGGCACGTCCTCGAACAGGGCGTCGATCGACGGCACGCCGATCACGTCGAGCATGGACGCGCGGTCCGCGTCGGAGAGGGGAAGATAGCGCATGGGCTAACCTTTCCAGAGAAGAAGCGCCGCGAGCGCGGCGATGAACAGGCCGACGACGTCGGCAATGACGATGGGGCGCAACGCACCGGACAATTCGCCCCGCGCGCCTGCAATTACAATGAACCCGCCCATCGACACGACCGCGCCGATCAGCACGGGCCAACGTGTCGCAGGGACGAAAACGGCGTAGATCAGAGCGGCAGCAAGCAGGCCGAACAGAAGCGCGCGGTGCTGGAGCAAGGTCGTAAGTGTCTGATCGCCAGGGGCGAAACCGTAGAGGCGCGACAGGCCGGCCGGCGCGGCCAGCGCCAAAGCCGGCAGAACATGGATGAGCGCCAGCGCGCCGAAGACGTATGGGAGAAGCTTGCCCACGTCAGAGCCACTCATCGTCGCGGCGCGCGCGGGTCCATCCCAGCGCCTTCACCAGCGCTATCGCCGGCACGATCAGCAGACCCAGCAGACACGCCGTGAGCAATGTGTCGGCCAGCCCGTGTCCGAACAGCGGAACGTGGACCGGGGCCGTCACGATGAGCAGGAACACGGTGCCGAGCAGGATCAGGCCCTTGCGGTCCGGCCGTTCGTTTTCGGTGAAGAGCCAACCCTTCACGGCCGCCCTCCGTCCTCGTCCTCGCGGTTGTCCCGGCTGATCAGCAGGCCCGTGGCGGCGGCCGCCAGAAAGCCGAAGAAGAGCGAGTCCATGACCAGCCACACGAAGCCGCCCACGACGATGCCGAGGACGAAGGCGTTCTTCTGGCGGGGCATCGACACGAGGTCTCAGAGACCTTCGCAGTAGGTCTTGTAGGCCGCCTCATCCATGAGGGCGTCGAGCTCGGATGCGTCGCGCACGCTCATCTTGACGAACCAGCCCTCGCCGTCGGGCGAGGCGTTGACCGTTTCCGGTGCGCCTTCCAGCGCGTCGTTGACGGCCGTCACTTCGCCGCCGACCGGGGCGTAGACTTCCGACGCCGCCTTGACGGACTCGACCACGGCGATCTCGCCGCCCGCATCGACCTCGTCGCCGACCTGCGGCAGCTCTACGAACACCACGTCGCCGAGTTGCTTCTGTGCGTAATCGCTGATGCCGACCGTCGCGGTGTCGGTCCCATTTTCGTCTTTAGTGACGCGGATCCACTCATGGTCCTTGGAAAATTTGAGCATTCTACTCTCCCCTGAAATAACGGTTTGGGACAAACGGCAGCTTGACCACCGTCGCCGGGTTCGCCTTGCCCCGGATCATCAGATTGACGGTCGTGCCCGTCTTGTTGTGCGGTACGTCCACATAGCCCATCGCCACCGGCCCGCCGACGCTCGGGCCGAAACCGCCGGACGTGACTTCGCCGATGCGCTTGCCGTCTGCATCCTGGATTTCCGTGTGGGCGCGGGCAGGCGCTCGGCCTCCGGGTTTCAGACCGACCAGACGGCGCGTCTTGACCTTCAGATCGCCCGCCACGCGGTGCGCGCCCTTGTAGCCCTCGCCGGAGCGGCGGTGCTTCTGCACAGACCAGATCAGCCCGGCTTCGATCGGGCTGGTGCTGCGATCGATGTCGTTGCCGTAAAGGCAGAGACCGGCTTCCATCCGCAGGCTGTCGCGCGCGCCAAGCCCGATGGGCTTTACGTCCGGATGGGTCAGCAACTGTCCAACCAGCCGTTTCATGTCGTCATGCTTGGCGCTGATCTCGACCCCGTCCTCGCCCGTGTAGCCGGACCGCGACACATGGGCGAAGATCGGCCCGTCATCGAGCATCAGCTCGAACTCGCCGTGGGTCATGAAGACCAGCTTGCCGACCAGCGGGTTCATGGCGGCGACGATGTCGACCGCCTTGGGACCCTGCAAGGCGACCAGGCTCAGCACGTCGTCCTTGACGGACAGGGTGACGCCGTCCGGCAGATGGCTTTCCAGATGCGCGAAGTCGGTATCCTTGCAGCCCGCATTCACGACAAGATAGAGCATGTGGTCATGGCCCGGCATGTCGATGCGCGACACCATCAGATCGTCCAGTATGCCGCCCGCGTCGTCCAGCAGCTGGGTGTAGCGCTGTTGCCCCGGCTGCAGGTCCGTGATCGAGGCCGGGACCAGCGCTTCCAGCGCGGCCGCCGCTGTATCCCACGTGCCGTCCTCGGCCGCGATGAAGGCCTGGCCCATATGGCCGACATCGAAGAGGCCCGCGGCCTCGCGCGTGTGAAGATGCTCTTTCAGCACGCCCATCGGATACTGGACCGGCATGGAATAGCCCGCGAACGGCACCATCTTCGCGCCCAGATCGACGTGGAGGTCGTGGAGGGCCGTCTGTTTCAGCGTGTCCGTCATGGTCGCACATCCAAGAGCGGGTCGCGCCCGCACATGTGCCACCTGCTGTCTCCTCGGGCCTGAGAGATTTACTCCGTCGGCGGGGCGCTTTCACCACCCCGGTCACCCGGGCACACCCTCTTTCCAGCGATTTGACCGACCCATGGTCCTCTCTGCCTGAGCGTTTAGCGGCGGCGCTTGCGCCTTCGGCGGCGACGTTCAAGACGACGCTCTCTCCCACGGGCCGGGATTGAGCGCGAGATGCGCGGGATTCGGGGCGGAGTCAATCGGGTGAAATGTGAACCGCCCTGTAAGAGCGGTTCGACGTTTGTAACTTGGCTCAGCACCCTCGTTTTGCAGACGCACTGCGCAGAGCCTCAAGGTGGCGCTTGGAGTTGCGTTTAAGCGTTTCGGACGCAATGCCTTCAATACCGGCGGAAATGTAGTCTGACTTCTCATCGGCGAAGATGAACTTCGCCCCGGCAACGGCTTCATCGACTTTTGCGCTGGCACGCAACGCTCTGTGTATGCCGATTTCCTCGGACATTTTCGCACAACTCATCAATGCATATTTGTCAGTCAGTTGGCTGGTAGAAGCACAGCCGCTCGTGGAGAGGCCGACCAAGGCCAACACTGCGAGAGAGACTTTCAGTTTGGTCATAAGCTGGGGTTTCCTTTCTTGAGGGTTACCTCCCAACTCCGACCTTGCACCCAGCGCATCGTGTGTCGTTCGTTCCGACAGGCGAGGACCCATCTCATCCTGCCAGGCTGTCTTTGCCGACAGGACAGGACAGCTCCTAGATTGAACCTCATCGCCTTTCCTGCTTGATGAACGCAATTCGGGCTCTTCCCTGCGAGGGACCTTAGAAGAGTCCAAGTCGCAAACCGGGCCTGTGGTGGAAAACATGCTGGAACTGGCCCTCGCCTCCATCACATTCGGTCAGTGTGTTCTTGCGGCGACACTTCTGATGATGCGAGGCGTGCGAACGCACGCCTATGTTCCCTTGGCATTGTTCTTTTCCATTTACGCTGTCACCCTATCGAGCACTCTTGCGCTACACCTCAACCCGTCACTCGAGATGCCATTGATTGCGACCAGTCTCGCAGTCGTTCTGCTCATGTGGCCCATGCTTTGGTTCTATCTGGAAGCCATGACGGCGCAGAGCATTTGGCGTTTCAGAAGGCGTCATTTGGTTCATGTCGCACCAGTGAGCCTAGGAGTCATTTGCGCCGCGATGATGGCGGGCCTTCCCGAATTCACAAGAAATGCACTCTTCATTGACGATCAGACTGTCGAACTGACAGTTCAGGCCGCTCTCACAATGCTTATGGTGATCCTGATCATAATCGTGTGGCTGGTCCAGGCGGCGGCCTATCTGATTCTGGGGCTACGGAGATTGGTCCGGTATCGCAGAACCTTGAAAGATGTTTTCGCGAGCACGGAGAAACGCGAAATGTCGTGGCTCATTCCCGTGTTCATTGCGCTAGGCGTGACGTGGGCCTTTGAATTTGTTGATCTTTCTTCAGACTCTGTCTTCATTCCTGGACATATCGAGGAAGTCCTGAATCTTAGCCTTGTCTTTACTTTAGCTGTTTGGGGATCGCGTCAGACACCGGGCTTCGATCAAGCATATTTGGCCTGCGACCCTGATATGCTCACTAAATTCGGATACGGAGCGGAGAGCCCAATACCGCAGGAGGCTTTTTCCACAAATCAGAAGAAGTATGAAAAATCCGCGCTGACAGAGGATCAAGCCAGAAGAATATGCGGAAAGCTCGAGCGCTTGATGCAAGTAGAGCATCCTTATCTGGATCCCGACCTTTCCTTGCCACGTTTGGCTCAGAGGCTATCTGTGTCCCGAAACATTCTATCGCAGACGCTTAATGAGACATTGAACAGAAGTTTCTTCGAGTATGTGAATAGTTACAGGATCAAAGCCTCGCTGCCGCATCTTACGGAAGGTACGAATTCCATCCTGACAATCGCCATGGATGTCGGGTTCAATTCCAGATCGGCATTCTACAAGGCCTTCAAGGCTGAGACCGGTCTTACGCCCAGTGCCTTCCGCAACCTCCTCCAGTCAGATCCGAACACGGCACCGACGGAGACAATCTGACGGGAGAAGGGCTGCTTGACCTGACAGACCAGGATTTTACATCCGTTCCGGCACCTCGATACCCAACACCCCCAGCCCGTGCTCGAGCTGCTCCAGCGTCGCCCTGGCCAGCGCCAGCCGTGAGGCCTGCACCTTCGGCTCCACACCGTCCGCCAGGATCGGGCAATGAGTGTAGAATCGCGAGAAGGCCTGGGCGAGAGTGTAGACATGGTCGCAGAGAATGTGCGGAGCGCGTTTGTCGGCGGCCAGTGCCACGGCCTTCGGGTATGAATCGAGCGCGAGGACGAGGGCGGCTTCGTCGTCATGGTCCGGCTTGATCGGTCCCGGTGCCAGGCCCGCCTCTGCCGCCTTGCGCAGGATCGATTTGATGCGCACCGCCGCGTAAAGCAGGTAGGGTCCGGTCTTGCCTTCGAAGGCGGTGAACCGGTCCGGATCGAACACATAATTGGTCAGGCGGGCATTCTGCAGGTCGGCGAATTTCAGGGCGGCGAGACCGACCTTGCGGGCGATCTCGGTGCGTTCCGCGTCGTCGAACGCCTCGCCGACGCCGGCTTCGGCAAGACGCTTCTCCGCCGCCCGCTGCATCGTCTCCAATAGGTCCTCGAGGCGCAGCACGCCGCCGTCGCGGGTCTTGAAGGGCTTGCCGTCCGTGCCGTTCATGGTCCCAAACCCCAGATGTTCCATCTGGTCGCGCTCGAACCATCCGGCCAGCGCGGCGACGCGGAAGACCTGCTCGAAATGGTCCGCCTGGCGCTGGTCCACCACATAGAGGATCAGGTCGGGATCGATCTCGCGTTCGCGGTCCACCAGCGTGGCGAGGTCGGTCGTGGCGTAGAGCACGGCTCCCGTGCGGGCTTTCACCATCAGCGGCGGCAGGCCCTTGCGCTTCTCCTGGTCGTAGTCGGGATCGACATGCACGATCAGCGCGCCGTCATCCTCCACGGCAAGGCCCTTTTCGCGCAGGGACTCCACCATGTCAGGGATCAGCGGATCGACGCACATTTCGCCGTTCCAGAGATCGAATTCGACCCCGAGCGCGCCGTAGCCCGCCTTCAGGGCCGCGACGGACACGTCGATGAAGTGGTCGAGAAGCGCGCGGTAGCCCCGGCGTCCGGCCTGCAGCTCGGCCGTGGCGACACGCGAGGCCTCCTTGCGCGCCGGGTCCGAAGCGGCGGCCGCCGACGCTTGCGGGTAGAGCCGTGCAAGGTCGTCCATGGTGACGGGCGGCTCGGCGGGGTAGTCGCCCTGATGGTCGGCGTCGAAATAGGGGAGGTCCGGCCGCTCCACCTCCAGTTCGCTGATCAGATGGCCCATCTGCAGGCCCCAATCGCCCAGATGGGCGTCGCCGATCACGGAATGGCCCCGCGCACGCATGAGGCGCTTGATGGCCTCGCCGATGACGGCCGAGCGCAGGTGGCCCACATGCATGGGCTTGGCGACGTTCGCGCCGCCATAATCGATCACGACGCTCAGCTCGGCATCCGCCGTCAGGTCGCGCGCCGGATCGGCGGCCAGCGCATTGGCCGTGTCCGCGACCGCCTGCCCCGATGGCTCGACGTTC
>JBARXH010000199.1:0-3346 GCA_049647245.1 Litorimonas sp. | reverse complement strand
GCCGTGATCTACATCGTCCAGAATATCGTCCCCATCCTCGCTGCGACCGTGGCCGCCTTCCTGTTCGGCGGGGTCTATTATCGGATCGTCCGCGCGCCGTGGCTGCGGGCGGCGGGACTGAATGCGGACGCCGCGGAAGCCCGTCCGGGAGTCCTCCACTATGCCGGCATATTTGCCGCCGAGTTCTGGATGGCGGCGATCCTGGCGGGCGCCGTGATCCTGGCGCCGGCGGATCAGGGCGCGGGGCCGTGGACCATGGCGCTGGGCAGTGCGTTCATCATCTGGATCGGCTTCGTCCTGCCCGCCCTGTTCGTCAGCTATGGCGTGGCGGGCCTGTCGCGCCGCCTGTTCGCGTTCGATGCGCTGCACTGGCTGCTCGTCATGATTGGCATGGCGGCGGTGATCCGGGCAGTCGGCGTGACGGGTCCGGTCTAGCCCCCAACGGTTTAGGACGGCTCCGACAGGGCGGGCACGTCGCGAAGCGCCGGGCCGTCCCCGGCCTCGCGCGGGATCACGGTCAGCTCCGCATTGGATTCCAGGACCACCGCATAGGCCGCCGCCGGATCGCTGAAGCCCGACGCGCGCAGAGCGGAGTGGATTTCCTCCTCGCTGATGCGTTCGCGCCGCATCGCGTCCCGGAGCATCCGGCCTTCGTGCAGCATCAGCGTGGGCGTGGACACGATGGCGCGCGTGGCGCTTCCACTGCCCGCCATCCACTGCGTCAGTACCCGTTGAAGGCCGAGCAGCAGGGCCGTTCCGAGTATCGCGTCCGTCACCGTCACGCTATCGAAGACGATGCCGGACGCAATGACGGAACCCACGGCGACCGTGACGATCCAGTCGAAATTGTTCATCTTGGAAACGGAACGCTTGCCCGCCAGCCGGATCAGGACGACCAGCAACGGGTAGAGGATCGCCGCGCCCACGGCGACATTGAACAGGCTCTGCCAGCCGTCGAAGAAGGGCGCGGACCAGTCCAGCGTTCCGGTCATGTCAGGGGCTCTGGTAGGAGGATACGCGCAGATCCAGCGTGTCGGGCGAGGGTTCGTCCTCGAACACCATTTCCAGCAGAGCGCGCTCCCCCTCCCCCATCAGCGGCAGGGTCGCGGACAGATTGACCTCTTCCTTCCCGTCCGGCGGCTGGAAAGCGGCGTCGAGCACGACGCTGGTCACGGCTTCGGTGGAATCGTTGGTGACGGTGATCGGCAGGACCCATTCGCCATTGCGCGGGTCGAGCTCGGCCCACCGCGCGTCCACGATGAACTGCGCCGGGCGATTGTCCGTGGAGATCAGCCAGACGAGATAGCCGACGATCCAGAGCAGCGCGCCCAGCGTCAGCGCCCGCGCGATCCAGACGAGGATCGTCGGGGCCGGGTCTTCGGAGAACGGACCTTCGGCCTCCGGACCCGATTTGTCCGGCGTTTCGCCGTCCGACATTTTCGTGGATGAACTCATAGAACCAGCCGTCCCGCCGTGCCGCCCAGCGTGGTCGCGTAGCCGACGATGATCACCCACAGCAAAGCCATCTCCATAGGCGTATTGAAATTCAGGTAGCCGAAGGCCCAGAGCAGCAACGCCGCCACCACCAGGCTGACCAGGTAGCAGAACGCTGTGGACAACAGCTTGCCCGCGAGCACACCTTGGGAGTTGTCCTTCTTCTGGTGGAAGCGCGCCGTGTATTCGATCCCGTAGGACAGGATCATCGAGAAGACGAGGATCGCCAGACCGTGCTGCGGCCCGATCTCGGCCAGCATCTCCTTGGGCTCGATGGTCGGCACTATATTGAAGGCGAACAGCGTGCCGCCAAGCGCCGTGGCGGTGATCTTCTCCCCGTCCTCCCCCAGCAGCTTGACCGCGATCGCCTCTTCCTCGCCGGCGCTCCCGCTGCCGCGCTTGCCTAGCTGGTTGATGGCGAGCGACGCGCCGAAGCTGGTCGGCACGACCATGAGCGCCAGCAGGCAGACCTGCACCGTCAGGGGCGTGTCGAGGGTGATGCGCGCCGTGATGCACAGGGTGATGTAGCTGCCCAGCAGCCCAAGCCCCATGGCGATGACGGCGTCCCAGAACAGGTGCGTACGCGCGCGGCCCGACTTGAAGCCGGAAAAGGAGACATAGCCCATATTGATGACGAAGGCCGTCAGCAGGATGATGATCAGGGCGGGTTCCTCGATGTTGCGGGCGCGTTCCCACATCTCCATCGTGTAGAGCAGCGGCAGGGCGACGAAGAGCGCGCCGGCGAAACCGCGCAGCAATTCCCGAAGCTCGTGCTGGTAGAGCGGGGCCGTTTGCTCCTCGATCTCGACCCGGCGGTCGAGAGGGGAGATTATCCCATATTGTCCGACCGCCACCTGCATGGGGGACGAACGGGGGGCCGCGGGAGTCGTTCCACGCCCGACCCGACTCTCTTGCCGCAGGTTACGGGTCTGGACGTGCGGGTTTGGCGTCAGGCCGCGTCGCGCGCCTCGCCCGTCACCGCGTCCGCCACGCCGGACAGGGCGGCAGCGAAGACGGGCGCGCTGAAGGTCTCGAGGTCCCCGATCGCCTCTCCGATCCCGATGAAGTGGATGGGCAGGCGGTACTTCTCCGACAGCGCCACCAGCACCCCGCCCTTGGCCGTGCCGTCCAGCTTGGTCATGATCAGGCCGGACACTTTCGCCGTTTCCTTGAACGCCTCGACTTGGCTGAGCGCGTTCTGGCCCACCGTCGCGTCCAGCACGAGCACGCTATGGTGCGGCGCGGAGCTGTCATAGCGCTCGATCACGCGGATGACCTTGGCCAGTTCGTCCATCAGTTCCGTGCGGTTCTGCAGCCGCCCGGCCGTGTCGATCATCAGGATGTCGTAGTCCTCGTCAGTCGCGCGCTTCATGGCGTCGAAGACAAGGCTGGCCGCGTCCGCGCCGGGCTTGCCGCTCATGACGGGCGCACCGGCCCGCTCGCCCCAGACGGTAAGCTGCTCCACGGCGGCGGCGCGGAACGTGTCGGCCGCGCAGATCAGCACCCGCTTGCCTTGGTCGCCGAACCGCTTGGCGATCTTGCCCAGCGTGGTTGTCTTGCCGGAACCGTTGACGCCCACGAACAGCATCACCTGCGGCCGCGCCAGACCCAGCACGAAGGGCGTTTCCAGCGGGGTGAGGATGTCGGAAATGGTCTCCGCCAGCGCGACCTTTATCTCCAGATCGGTCACGGTCTTGTCGAACTTGTCTTCGGCCAGGCGGGCGCTAACGCTTTCCGCCACGTCGGAGCCGAGATCGGCCATGATCAAGATGTCCTCGAGGTCTTCCAGCGCCTCGCGGTCCAGCGTGCGCTGGTTGAAGTTGGCCGCCATCTGGTCGGACATGCGCGAGGT
>JBARXH010000198.1:0-5813 GCA_049647245.1 Litorimonas sp. | reverse complement strand
TGCCACGCTCTACCACTATCCGCTTTCGCGCTCCGTGCGGGTGCGGATGCTGCTGTTGGAACTGGGCATTCCGCACGAACTGGTCCGGGTGGACGTGCTGCGCGGCGAGGCGATGAGCCCGACATTTCTGAAGATCAATCCCAACCACGCCGTGCCGGTGCTCCATCTTCGCTATGCGGACGGCACCGAACAGACGCTGTTCGAAAGCGGCGCCATGATCCTGCAGCTGGCGGACCTCTGCCCGGAGGCCGGGCTCGCTCCGCCCGTCGGCGACCCGGTGCGCCGGGGCGACTATCTGCAGATGATCGCGTTCAACGCCGCCCATCTCGACACGATCCTGTGGAACATCCGCCTGCACCGCGACCTGTTCCCCAAATCGGTCGCAAGCCCGCAGACGGTCCGGTTCAATCTCGACAAGCTGGAGACCGAGATCGTGCCGCAGCTGGAGGCGCGCCTGTCCCGGCACGACTGGATCTGCGGGGACAGTTTCACGGCCGCCGACTGCATCATGGCGCAGAACCTCGGCTGGATGCGCTCCTACGGAGCCGGGCGCGACGGGGCGCTCGACGCCTATGCCAAACGGCTGCAGGCCCGGCAGAGCTGGAAAGACGCCTATTCGGATGCGCGCGAATTCCAGAAATAGGGCAAGACGCGCCACATTTGTTAAGTTTATCCAATGGGACAGGACCATATCGGAACGCTATGACTATGGACTCGTTGCATCTCCATAGAAAACAGGAGACTTTGTCATCAACGATCTGAACACCGCCAATCTCAACGCCACCTTCGACGCGCCGATCGCGCGCCTGTCCGTCACCGGCCCCGTTTCGGACGCGGACGCCGCAGCCGTACTGGACTGGTTCAACCAGCTGGGCGAGGCCCACGACGAATACCAACTCTACCTCGAAATGCCGAAGATGAACTTCCCGGACCTCGGCTCCGTCCGGTCGAGCTTCATGGCGCTGGCCAACGTGATGCGCGAGCTGGAGGATTGCGGCCGGTGCGCGGTCGTGACGGACAGTCCCTTCCTACGCTCCAGTGCCAAGATCGAAGGCACGGCCCTGCCGCAGATGGACGTGGACGCCTTCGGGATCGTGGAACTGGCAGAGGCCGAGGAATGGCTCGAAGCCGCCTAGGCGTCACCGCAAAATGAAGAAGCCCGGCCTTGGAGCCGGGCTTCTTCGTGCCGGAAGGGAGCGTCTCCTAGACCTTGCCGTCGAAGGCGCTCGCGCTGTGGCGCTCCGCGATGCCCTTGTCGTCCCAGGTCCGGTTGACGAGCTGGCCGCGGCGCACGGCCGGACGCTCGGCCAGCTGCCGGGCCCAGCGCATGACGTGCTCATAGTCTTCGACCTGCAGGAATTCCTTGCTGTCATAGAGCAGCCCGCGCGCCAGACCGCCATACCAGGGATAGATCGCGAAGTCGGCGATGGTGAGTTCGTCGCCCGCGATGAATTCGTGTTCGGCCAGCCGCTTGTCGAGCACGTCCATCTGGCGCTTGGTCTCCATGGCGAACCGGTTGATGGCATATTCGATCTTCACCGGAGCATAGGCGTAGAAGTGGCCGAAGCCGCCGCCCAGATAGGGCGCGCTGCCGACCTGCCAGAACAGCCAGGACAGGCACTCGGCTCGCGCGGCGCGGTCCGTGGGCAGGAACATGCCGAACTTTTCGGCCAGGTAGGTCAGGATCGCCCCGGACTCGAAGATGCGCACCGGGGCGTCCTCGGAATGATCCATCAGCGCCGGAATCTTGCTGTTGGGATTGACCTCCACGAAGCCGGAGGAGAACTGGTCGCCCTCGCCGATGTTGATGAGCCACGCATCGTATTCCGCGCCCGAATGGCCCGCCGCCAGCAACTCTTCGAGCATGATCGTCACCTTCACCCCGTTGGGCGTGCCGAGGGAGTAGAGCTGCATTGGGTGCTCGCCGACCGGACGGTCCTTGTCGTGTGTCGCCCCGCTGATGGGTCGGTTGATGTTGGCGAACCGCCCGCCGGACTCGGTGTCCCAGGTCCAGACGTCGGGCGGCGTGTATTCGGAGAGGATCTGTTCGGTCATGCGCCACGGGTAGCGTATGAAGGGAGCCGGGGGAAGTCACGAGCCTGGGAGCTCGGCGCAAACGAAAACCGCCCTCCCGTGGGGAGAACGGCTTGGATCCGGTCCGGCCTTCTTGAGGTTCGGACCGGTCTGTCGGAATAATCTACGCGGCGCGCTTCATATCGCGCACGTACGTCCGGTCGTGGCGACCTTCCTTGATCTCCTCGACAAGCTTCGCGTTGAACGCCGGAATGTCGGCGGGTTTGCGGCTGGTGACGAAACCGTTGTCGGTGACGACCTCGCTGTCCGTCCAGCGACCGCCTGCATTGCGCATGTCGGTCTGGATGGACGGGTAGGATGTCAGCTCACGGCCTTCGATCACATCGGCTTCGGCGAGCAACCACGGACCGTGGCAGATCGCGCCGATGGTTTTGCCGGCTTCGGCAAAATCCCGCACGAGCTGGACGGCATCGTCCTGCATGCGCAGCGTATCGGGATTCTTCAGGCCACCCGGAACGATGAGGGCGTCATAGTCGGCGACCGTCACGTCTCCGAATGTCAGCTCCGGCGTGTATTCGCGCGCCTCTTGGCTGTCTGCCTTGATCGGTTCGGTTTTCATCGAAGCGACGTGGACGGTCGCGCCTTTGTCGCGCATGTAGTCCATCGGCTCGAAAAACTCTTCCTGCTGGAAGCCGTCGGCGGCGATGATGAGGATTTTCTTCTGGTTCAAGTTTGACATGGTGTCTCCTATGTCAGGAGTTCAACCGCGGCACACAGGTCGTGACGGAAAACTCCGCCCGGTCAGGTGCACTATTGTCGTCGCGGCGGGCCTTTTCAGCCCGTCTTGCCTAATCAATGCGCGGAAACACGACTTCGTTCCAAGAAAACTTCAATTTTTTCAAATGACTAGATAGTTTAAAAGATAACATTCGTCATACTCGCGCCAGAGCCGTTGCAGCTTTGCCGCGCAGGCCGCATAAATCGCGGCAAGAAAACCGACACAGCGCCGACCCCGACACGCCTGTCCGACTACACGCCCTACAATTTCGACCTGAAGGAATCGCGGTTCGATTTCCGGCTCGACCCGAAGAAGACGCAGGTGCGGTCGCTGCTGAAGATGACGCGCACCGCGCCCGGGGCGTTGGTCCTGGACGGCGAGGCGATCGAGCTGGTGTCGGTGGAGGTGGACGGCCGCGCCCTCAAGCGCACGGAATACCGGCTGACGCAGGACCAGCTGATCATCGACGATCTGCCGGACAGCTTCACGCTGAACGTCACGTCGACCTGCGATCCGAGCGCCAACACGACGCTGATGGGACTCTACGTGTCGGGCGGGCGCTTCTGCACCCAGTGCGAGGCGGAAGGTTTCCGGCGGATCACCTACTATCCCGACCGGCCGGACGTGATGAGCGTGTTCACCGTCCTGATCGACGCCGACAAGGCGCAATACCCGACACTACTCGCCAACGGAAACCGGGTCGATGGCGGCGATCTGGAGGACGGACGACACTTCGCCGTCTGGCACGACCCCTTCCCCAAGCCCTGCTATCTGTTCGCGCTGGTCGCGGGCGAGTTCGACCTGCTGGAGGACAGCTTCACGACCATGAGCGGGCGGCATATTCCGCTGGAGATCTTCGTCGATCCCGGTGACGCGCCGCGCGCGGCCTATGCCATGGACAGTCTGAAGCGCAGCATGGCGTGGGACGAACGCGCCTTCGGACGGGAATACGACCTCGACCGGTTCATGATCGTCGCGGTTCGCGACTTCAACTTCGGCGCCATGGAGAACAAGGGCCTGAACGTGTTCAACTCCGCGCTCCTGCTGGCGGATGCGGAAACGGCGACCGACATGAATTTCGAGCGTATCGAGTCCGTCGTGGCGCACGAATATTTCCACAACTGGACCGGCAACCGCATCACCTGCCGCGACTGGTTCCAGCTCTGCCTGAAGGAAGGCTTCACCGTCTTCCGCGATCAGGAATTCAGCGCGGACCAGCGCGGCGCAGCCGTGCAGCGCATCAAGGACGTCCGCGCGCTGCGGGCGCGTCAGTTCGCCGAAGATGCCGGTCCGCTGGCCCACCCCGTCCGGCCCGACAGCTATCTGAAGATTGACAATTTCTACACGGCGACCATTTACGAAAAAGGCGCCGAGCTGATCCGGATGCTCCAGACCTGGCTGGGGGAGGAGACGTTCCGCAAGGGCTGCGACGTCTATTTCGAGCGCCTGGACGGCACGGCGGCAACGGTCGAGCAGTTCCTCGCCTGCTTCGAGGCGGCGTCGGGCGAGGATATGAGCCAGTTCATGCGCTGGTACCAGCAGGCTGGCACGCCGCGTCTGTCCGTGCGCCGTCACCAGACGCCGACCACGCCCGTCATCAGCCAGGTCGTGTCGTTCGCGCAGGCCACCGCGCCGACGCCCGGCCAGCCGATGAAGGAGCCGGTCGTTCTGCCCATCCGCTGGCAGGCCATCGGGGATGACGGCCCCCTCATGGAGCCGCAACTGACCGTAATGACGACGGAAGATGCGGACGTCTCCTATCCACGCTTCGACGTGCCTCACTCCCTGTCCATCCTGCAGGGCTTCTCCGCGCCCGTGAAACTGGACAGCGACGCCTCCACGGCGGACCTGATCCGCCTGATGGGCAACGATCCGGATGCGTTCAACCGCTGGGAAGCGGGCCAGACGCTGGCGCGCCGCCTCCTGGTCGATTTTGCAAAGGCGCTGGAAGCGGGCGAGATGCCGGACACGGACACATCGCTGCGGGACTATGCGGACGCTCTGGGCAAGACGCTGGCCGATCCTATGTTCGACGATGCGTTCAAGGCGCTCGTGCTCACCCCGCCCACCTCCATGGAAGTGCTGATGGCGGCCGCGCCGGTCGATCCCATCGCCGTTCACGAGGCCGTCAACTGGCTGTCCCGGGCCGTGGCCGACCGGCTGCGCGACGCGCTGCTGGACGGCTACCGCGCGCGCATCGACACGGGACCCTTCTCTCCGGACGCGGAAGCTGCCGGACGCCGCGCATTCAAGGGCCGCTGCCTTGCGCTTCTGGCGGCGCGGTTCGACCCGATGGCGGCGCCGCTCGCCTCCAACCAGCTGGACCAGGCGACCAACATGACGGACGAACTCGGCGCGCTGGTCGTGCTGTCCCGTCTCGGCGGGCAGCGCGTGGAGCAGAGCATGGAAGGATTCTTTGCGCGCTGGAAGGACAAGCCGCTCGTGCTGGATAAATGGTTCTCCGTTCAGGCCATGCGCCACCACGCGGACGGCATCCATGCCATCACCCGGCTGGCCGAGACCCCGACCTACGAGCGCAACAATCCCAACCGTGTGCGCGCTCTGGTCGGCGGCTTCGCCATGGGCAACGCCAAGCTGTTCCACAAGCTGGACGGCTCCGGCTACCGCTTCTTCGCCGACCAGGTGCTGGACATGGACGACCGCAACCCGTCCGTGGCCGCCCGCCTGCTCGGCGCGTTCGAAATCTGGCGGAAGCTGGACTCGCGACGCCAGGCCATGATCCGGTCCGAGCTGGACCGCATCATCGACGCCGGGCCTAGCAAGAACGTGCTGGAGATCGCGGAACGCATCAGAGGTTAGACCCATGAAACACTTATGGATTTTCGGCGCTCTGGTCCTGTCGGCCTGCGCTAGCGTTCCGGACCGCGGCACGGCCCCTGTTCCGCCTCCTGCCGCATCCTCCGATGCGATCACCGTCATGGTGCTGTCGGCCTATCACTTCTCCAACCCCGGCCAGGATCTGAACAATCTGGAGGTCGAC
>JBARXH010000197.1:0-12449 GCA_049647245.1 Litorimonas sp. | reverse complement strand
CTGGTTACACCGAGATACTAAGTCGATATGACTTGACAATTGTGAGAACATAAAGAGAACCCATGCCATGTTCAGCTATTACGAATTCTTTTGCGGTGGAGGTATGGCGCGAGCTGGCCTTGGTTCGCAATGGGATTGCGTTTTCGCCAACGATATCGACCTTGATAAAGGGGCGGTATATGAAAAAAATTGGGGTGGCGGTGATCTGACCATTGCGGATGTGAAAACGGTTCTTCCCTCTCAGTTGGAAAAGTCTGCTGACCTGCTTTGGGCGTCCTTTCCCTGTCAGGACCTTTCCCTGGCGGGAAAAGGACTTGGTCTGAACGGGGAACGGTCGTCCACGATTTCTGAAATCTGGCGTCTTGTCGATAGCTTGAGGCGAGAGGGCCGAGCACCTTCTGTCATTGCTTTCGAAAATGTTCCTGGCTTGATTACGAGCCGAGGCGGCCGAGATTTTGAGGCGCTTACCAAGAGTTTTTGCAAAGCGGGATATCGGGTCGGGTCTCTATTGGTAGACGCTGCTCATTTCCTACCGCAGTCCAGAAAACGGGTTTTCATTGTCGGTGTTAGAGGAGACCTCGCGGTACCTGAGGGCATAGTAGGACATGGTCCCACCACATTTGGATATTCGGAAAGCCTGACCCGTGCGATCGACAGCCTACCACCGAAGCTGATGGAAAATTGGATTTGGTGGAACGTGGAAACACCAGTAAGCCATTCCAGGAGACTTATCGACGTGTTGGAAGAGACCGACGACTGGCACTTACCTGAACGGACAGCGAAGTTGCTTTCTCAGATGAGTGAAAGAAACTTTCGGAAACTTGAGACGGCCAGCAAGAATGGTCTTAGAACCGTGGGAACCGTATTCCGCCGAACGCGGGTCGAGAACGGCTTGAGAAGAGTCCGCGCGGAAGTTCGCTTTGACGGCCTTGCTGGTTGCCTTAGAACGCCCAATGGTGGCTCATCCAAGCAGATACTTATCGAGGTGATCGGCGACAATGTCCGAACACGTCATTTGACTGGACGTGAGTGCGCCAGGCTTATGGGACTCAGCGACAGCTACCAAATACCCGACAACCACAACAAAGCACTTTATCTAACGGGTGATGGTGTTGCGGTTCCGGTCGTTAGCTATCTCAGAGATATGCTCTTCGAGCCGATCCTGGAATTGAATGAACTTCATTCCGTGACCGATGCCGACATGAGAGATGCAGCTTAGGTGGACGCTCTAGATTTTCGGAAGCAGGCGCTTCGTGCAATCACGAACGAGATAGGATGTTACGTTCTTTGCGATCTGGACGGCACACCTCTCTATGTCGGCCAGTCCGTCGATGGTATTCGGAAGCGGGTCTCGAGGCACCTGACTTCTGCGCGATCCGACATCATAGCAAACAGACAGCTCGATGTATGGGAAGTGGCCTACGTTCGATCTTACCCAGTGCAGACGAGAGCTGATATTGCGCCTTTGGAATCTTCACTGTTCGCCGAGTTCGACAAACATAGCCCTCTGATTAACGGAAAGCGGGTTGAACTTGCAGAACTTCTGCCGACCCTCCCCAAGCCGTCGCAAATCATTCAGGTCATCTCGGACTCAGAAATATCGGAACGCAGGCAGCCTGACGCAAGACTTCCAAGACAGGCCGAGCATTATGCCAGGCTTCTCGACCATTATCTTGTCGTGAAGAAGAACGACCAGATCGAATATGCTCTGAAAGCTCACTTCGAACGCATGAAGCGATACCACCAAGCCTTGCTGAGCTAGGACCCCTTCAACTTCTGCAGTTCGTCCCGCAGTCTCGCGGCTTCCTCGAATTCCAGGTTCTCCGCCGCTTCGAACATGCGCTTCTCAATGTCGGCGGCGACAGCCGCCATGTTGCCGCCCATGCCGGCGGCTTGGAAGGCTTCGCGGCCCTCGGCGGCTTCGAGCAGGCCGCGCTTGGCCTTGCCGGCCTGGCTGCTCTGCTTCTTCTTGCGGCCCGACGGCGTGTAGCTGTCGCGTTCGTCCTTGATCTTCTGGGCGGCTTCGCTGTCGCCGACGATGTCGGCCACGCCGCGCAGGACGGTCTGCGGGATGATGCCGTGTTCCTCGTTATAGGCGATCTGGCGGGCGCGGCGGCGTTCGGTCTCGTCCATGGCGCGTTTCATCGAGCCCGTGATCTTGTCGGCATAGAGCACGACATGGGCTTCCGAGTTGCGGGCCGCGCGGCCGATGGTCTGGATCATGGAGGTCTCGGAGCGAAGGAAACCCTCCTTGTCCGCGTCGAGAATGCCGACGAAGGCGCATTCCGGAATGTCGAGACCCTCGCGCAGCAGGTTGATGCCGATCAGCACGTCGAACACGCCGAGCCGCAGGTCGCGGATCAGCTCGATGCGCTCCAGCGTGTCGACGTCCGAGTGCATGTAGCGCACGCGGATGCCCTGGTCGGCCATGTATTCCGTCAGGTCCTCGGCCATCTTCTTGGTCAGCGTCGTGACGAGGGAGCGGTAGCCCTTCTCGGTCGTCTTGCGGACTTCGTCGACCACGTCGTCGACTTGGTTGTGGTGCTCGCCTGAAACGGGGCGCACTTCGACGGGCGGGTCGATCAGGCCGGTCGGGCGGATCACCTGCTCCACGAACACGCCGCCCGTGCGCTCCATTTCCCAGTCGGCGGGCGTGGCGGAAACGTGGACCGTCTGGGGCCGCATGGCGTCCCATTCCTCGAATTTGAGCGGACGGTTGTCGATGCAGGAGGGCAGGCGGAAGCCGTGCTCGGCCAGCGTGCTCTTGCGGTTGAAGTCGCCCCGGCTCATCCCGCCGATCTGCGGGACGGACACGTGGCTCTCGTCCATGAAGAGCAGCGCGTTCTCGGGAAGATATTCGAACAGGGTGGGCGGCGGCTCGCCCGGCGCGCGACCCGTCAGGTAGCGCGAATAGTTCTCGATGCCGTTGCAGAAGCCGGCCGCCGCCATCATTTCCAGGTCGAACTCCGTGCGCTGTTGCAGGCGCTGGGCCTCCAGCAATTTCCCCTCGCTCTCGAACAGGGTGAGCGTCTGGTCCAACTCCTTCTTGATGCCCTTCATGGCGCTGGCGACCGTGGGCTTCGGTGTGACGTAGTGGCTGTTGGCGTAGACGCGGACATTCTCGATCTGTCGGCCGGTCTTGCCGGTCAGCGGGTCGAACTCGGTGATGCTGTCGATCTCGTCGCCGAAGAAGTCGAACCGCCAGGCCGTGTCGTCATAGTGGGCGGGGAACAGCTCGATCGTGTCGCCGCGCACGCGGAAAGACCCCCGCGCGAAGGCGAGGTCGTTGCGCTGGTACTGCAGCCCGACCAGCTGCGCCATGAGGGTGCGCGGATCGACCTCCTGCCCGCGCCGCAGGTCGATGGTCATGGCGGTATAGGTCTCCACCGATCCGATGCCGTAGATGCAGGAGACGGAGGCCACGATGATGCAGTCGTCGCGCTCCAGGATCGCCCGGGTCGCGGCGTGGCGCATCCGGTCGATCTGCTCGTTCACGGAGGAGTCCTTCTCGATGAAGGTATCCGTGCGCGGGACGTAGGCCTCCGGCTGGTAGTAGTCGTAGTAGGAGACGAAATATTCCACCGCATTGTCGGGGAAGAAGGCCTTGAATTCGGAGTAGAGCTGCGCGGCGAGCGTCTTGTTGGGGGCCATGATCAGGGCCGGACGCTGTGTCTGCTCGATGATCTTGGCCATGGTGAAGGTCTTGCCGGAGCCGGTGACGCCCAGCAGCACCTGATCGCGGTCGCGCTCTCCGATGCCCTTGACAAGCTCGGCGATGGCCTTGGGCTGGTCGCCTTTGGGCTCGAAGGGGGAAACGAGCCGGAAGCGCTGGCCGCCTTCGGACTTTTCAGGCCGGGACGGACGGTGCGGGGTCCACAGGACCGGCGCCTCGCGGACGGAAATTTCAGCGGTTTCGGGCATGGCTTTCAAATAGGAAAACACACCGGCTCGGACAAGCGTTCCCGACGCCGTGACGCAGCCCCGGAAGCAGGCCCGGAAACAGGCCCCGGAACAGGCACGGGCCCCGTTGATGCACGGCTTTTCTTAGGGGAGTCGTAACCGTCCGGCGCTACGGGGGTCGTCCGCCCGGACGTCGTCCCAGTCGCTTCCGGGTCGAATGTCATGTGAAGGCCGCAATGGTGGATGATGGAAACGGACGGGTGACCCAGGGCGCAGTGGCGTCTGCTTCCCTGTCACACGTCCCTGTCGTGCATCCGGCCTCGACCGGGTCGGCGTCCTGGATGCCGTCCGGGCTTGCCCGCTTTCTGGAAGGTCTGACAAGCCGCATCGTCGTCAGATACACGCTCATCATGGCCGGCATGATCGGCCTGTGCGTCGTGGTAATGAGCCTGTTCTACTTCATGCAGTTCCGGACCATCATCGCTGAGACCGACCGGACGATCCAGACTCTCGTGACCGAGAAGATGCAGGAACGCGACTATATGCATGGCGACTCGCTCGCCTTCCGGGCGCAACGCGACCTGTCCCGCGCCCTGGCCGAGGGCGACGATGCCGCGCTGAGCCTGAACGCCGGGATCCTCCGAAAGAACAATGCTCTGATCCTGCTCGACGTCTATGACGCGCAAGGCCGCTATGTGGCCCTGAGCGGAGATAGCGGCCTGCGCGGGGCGGGTCCCTTCCGGCGGCCGCCCATTCTGGACGGGACCGGAACCCCCCGCATCGAAGTCGGTGACCGCCATCTCGAAGTGGAAGGCATCCTGCGCCATGACGGACGGCAGGTCGGCGCCTTCCGTCTGGTAAGGCCGATCAGCGTGACGCAGGAGGCGGTGGACTATATCCGGGAGGCCTCCGCAGAGGCCCGCGTCGAACATGTCGGGCAGATCCTGACGGCCATCCTGCTCGCGGGTGGCCTCGCCATCTCGGCAGGCACGTTCTTCGCCATCCGCATTGCGCGGCGGCTGAGCCAGCCGATCCAGCAGCTCGTCGAGGAGGCGGGGTACATCGGACGGGAGCAGTTCGGCCGGACCCTGCCGATCCGGCACCGCGACGAGGTCGGCGACCTGTTCGCCGCCTTCAACGAGATGAGCCACGCGCTGGCCGAGAAACGCGACGCCATGCAGCGCGCGACCGAGAGCGAGATCGCGCGTCTGGAAGCCGAATCCTCCAGCCAGGCCAAGAGCGAATTCCTCGCCAACATGAGCCACGAAATCCGCACGCCCATGAACGGGGTCCTCGGCATGGCGCAACTGCTGGGCATGGGTCCGCTGGCGCCCGCGCAGAAGCAGCCGGTCGACATCATCCTGCGCTCGGGCGAAGCGCTGATGACGGTCATCAACGACATATTGGACTTCTCGAAACTGCAGTCCGGCCAGCTGCGCATCGATCCGCAGCCGTTCGAGTTGCGCGACACGGTGGACGACGTGATGGCCCTGCTCGGCCACACGGCGCGCGCCAAGCAGCTGGAGCTGGTCGGCGACATGCCGCTGTCCATCCCGTCGCAACTGGTCGGTGACGAAGGGCGCATCCGGCAGATCCTGATCAACCTGATCGGCAACGCGCTGAAATTCACGAAGGACGGCCATGTCTGCCTGCGCGTGCGCGACCTGTCTTCCGGCCCGGAGCGCGCGCGCTTGCGCCTGGAGGTCGAGGACACGGGCATCGGTATCGCGGCCGACAAGCTGGCCCGCATCTTCAACCAGTTCGAGCAGGCCGACAATACGACCACGCGCCGTTACGGCGGCACGGGGCTGGGACTGACCATCAGCCAGCAACTGGCCGGGCTGATGGGCGGCGAGATTTCGGTCGCCTCCACGCCGGGCGAAGGATCGGTTTTCGCCTTCGAGATCGAACTGGAACGCGCCGATGTCGGACGGCCTGCCAAGTCCGAACCGACGCGGGCCTTGCCGGACGGCACGCCCATTCTCGTGGTGGACGACTTCGAGCACACGCGCAACGTGCTCTGCCAACAGTTGACCCGGCTGGGCGCAAGGCCGATCTGCGTGCCCGATGCCGGACGCGCCGTCTCGGCCCTGAAACGGGCCAAGGAGGTTCATGACTTCCGCTTTCCGCTGGTGGTGACGGACCACCTCATGCCCGGGCGGACGGGACTCGACCTCGTCGCGGAAGTGCGCGCCACGCGGGAGATTGCCGACACGCCCTTCGTCGTGCTCACCGCGACCAGCGCCGCCGCCGTGGCGGAGGATTATGCCGCGCTCGGCGTGGCCGACGTGGTGGAAAAACCCTATCCCACCCAGCGTCTGATCGACGTGTTGATGACCCATCTGGCCGACGGCGGGGTCCGGCAACTCAAGGCGCTTGCGCAAGAGGGCCGGGATGGCAGCCATGACCCGGGTGTCCCGGAGGCCGCGCGGCTCTCCGCCTGAGCTGACCTCTGCGCCGAGCGCGATCGCAGCCCTGATTGCGGGCCTTGCTCCCGCCGCCCCCATTTGCCAAATGCGCCCTTCACTTAACCGGACGCAACGCCCCCATGCTCACCCACACTTGTCCCGACGGCCAGACGCGCGACTTCGAGCCCGGCACGACCGGGCCGGAGGTGGCCAAGTCCATCTCCAAGAGCCTG
This sequence comes from Litorimonas sp., assembly GCA_049647245.1. Taxonomy (GTDB): domain Bacteria; phylum Pseudomonadota; class Alphaproteobacteria; order Caulobacterales; family Maricaulaceae; genus Litorimonas. Next base: position 5,908 of record JBARXH010000197.1, on the reverse strand, counting down.
ATGAAGAAGACCCTCGCGGTGAAGCTGGACGGCGAACTCAAGGATGCCGCCCGTCCCATCGAGGATGACGCTGCCATCGAACTCATCACCGCCCAGGACCCAGAAGGGCTGGAGCTGATCCGGCACGATGCCGCGCACGTCCTGGCCGAAGCGGTGCAGGAGCTGTTCCCGGGCACGCAGGTCACGATCGGCCCGGTGATCGAGAACGGGTTCTACTACGATTTCTACCGCGACGAGCCGTTCAGCGCGGACGACTTCGCCGCCATCGAGAAGAAGATGGCCTTCATCATCAACCGCAACGACAAGTTCGAGCGTCAGGTCATGGACCGCGACGAGGCGATCGAGATGTTCCGCGGCATGGGCGAGGACTTCAAGGCCGAGCTGATCGAGGACCTGCCAGAGGGCGAGACCATCACCGTCTACAAGCAGGGCAAATGGTTCGATCTCTGCCGCGGCCCGCACCTGCCCAGCACGGGCAAGATCGGCAAGGCGTTCAAGCTGATGAAGGTGGCCGGGGCCTACTGGCGCGGGGACAGCAACAACCCGCAGCTGCAGCGCATCTACGGCACGGCCTGGGCGACGCAGGAAGAGCTGGACGCCCACCTGAAACAGATCGAGGAAGCCGAGGCGCGCGACCACCGCCGCTTGGGCCGGCAACTGGAACTGTTCCATTTCCAGGAGGAGGCGCAAGGGCAGGCGTTCTGGCACCCCAATGGCTGGACGCTCTACACGGTTCTGCGGAGCTACATGTCGCGCCGCCAGAAGGAATACGGCTATCAGGAGATCAAGACGCCCCAGATGATGGACCGCAAATTCTGGGAGAAGTCCGGCCACTGGGACAAATACCGCGAGAACATGTTCGTCGCGGAGATCGCCGACGAGGACAAGGTCCTGGCGTTCAAGCCGATGAACTGCCCCTGCCACATCCAGGTCTTCAACCAGGGCATGAAGAGCTACCGCGACCTGCCGCTGCGCTACGCCGAGTTCGGATCATGCCACCGCTACGAGCCGTCCGGCGCGCTGCACGGGCTGATGCGCGTGCGCGGGTTCACGCAGGATGACGGCCACATCTTCTGCACGCTGGAGCAGGTGACCGAGGAAGTGAAGGCCTTCACGGATCTGCTCAAAAGCGTCTATTCCGATCTCGGCTTCGACGAGGTGAAGGTGAACTTCTCCACGCGCCCCGACACGCGCGTGGGTTCGGATGAATATTGGGACAAGGCGGAAGACGCGCTGGAGGAAGCCGCCAAGGCGTCGGGGCTCGAAGTGGTGCTCAATCCCGGCGACGGCGCGTTCTACGGTCCGAAGCTGGACTTCGTGCTGCGCGACGCAATCGGCCGCGAATGGCAGGCCGGCACGATCCAGCTCGATCCCAACATGCCCGAACGTCTGGACGCCTCCTATATCGGCGCGGACGACCAGAAGCACGCCCCCGTCATGCTGCACCGCGCCGTGCTGGGCAGCTTCGAGCGTTTCCTCGGCATCCTGATCGAGAACTATGCGGGCAAGTTCCCGCTCTGGCTCTCGCCGGTCCAGGTCGTGGTGGCGACCATCACGTCGGACGCCGACGGCTACGCCGAAGAGGTGGTGGCGAAACTGAAGGCGGCAGGCCTGCGCGCCGAGCTCGATGTCCGCAACGAGAAGATCAACTACAAGATCCGCGAGCTATCGGCCGAGCGCAAAATCCCCGTGATCGCCGTGGTCGGCCGCCGCGAGGCCGAAGAGGGCAAGCTCGCCCTGCGCCGTCTCGGCAGCCAGGGGCAGCAGATCGTCACGGTCGAAGAGGCGATCACTGCCCTTTCGGATGAAGCCACCCCGCCCGACCTGAAGCGCCGGGCCGAGGCCGCCTAGGGCTTGCCTTGACCTTGCGCGGCCCGCTCGACGGTGCGGCGACCGGCTGGGTCTTCTTCTGGCTCGCCTTTCTCGCCGTCTACATCCATTTCGGAGGGCTGGCCTTTGCCGGGCTGGCGATATTGCTCGGGGTCGCGGGCTGGGCCGTCTGGTTCGCACGGCGCGCCGAGGTGCCCGTGCTGCACCGCGGTTTCACATGGCCCGCGGCCGCCTTCACCCTGTTCTTCCTCTGGCTCGGGATCAGCGGACAGTGGAGCGGACACGGACCGGACACGGCGCTGCGCCTGGGGGCGCAGACGGCGCTGGCGGCCAGCCTCCCGGTCCTGTTCACGACCCGCTCGTCCGGTTCGCGGACCCTGTTGTCCCATCTCGTCATGGCCATGGCCCTGGCCGGCGTCGCCGTGCTCGCCCTGGACGTCGCATCCGGTTACGGCATCAACACCTTCCTCGATCCCATCGGCCCGGACGGGGACCTGAACCGCCGTCAGGGCGAGGCGGAAATGAATATCGGCCGGGGCCACGTCGTCTACGCCGTGATGGCCCCGCTCCTCGTCGCCCTGTTCCAGACGCGCCTGCCCAAGGGGCGCGTCTGGCCCGCCATACTCGTTTTCTGCGCGCTGCTGGTCATCGGGTCGCAGCTCAACCGCCTGGCGATCGCGCCGATCGTGCTGATGGCGGGTCTCGCCCTGCTGGCCGTCGGGTGGCGCTGGCCGCGGGCGGGACTGCGACTGTCGGTGGGAACGCTCGTCGCCTCCGTCGCTCTGGCCCCGCTGGTCGGTGTGGCCTCGCGCGTCGCCGGCCCTCTCGTCGCCGACCGGTTGCCCATGAGCTGGGACCACCGCATCCGCATGTGGGACTATAGCCTGGCGCGCATTCTCGAAGCCCCGCTCTTCGGCAAGGGGCTCGACAGTTCTCGCACCTTGCAGGATGATTTCACCACGCGCATCGGCGTGGACATGCCCTTCGTGTCGCTCCACCCCCACAATGTCGGCATCCAGACCTGGCTCGAGACGGGGCTGGTCGGTGCGCTGCTCCTGTCCCTGGCGCTGGCTTCGCTCTACCGGCCGCTCCGGCGGCTCTGCGCCGGAACGCCCGCACGCACGGCGGCCGTCTCCGGCGTGCTCATGGCGACGGCCGTCGCCAGTGCCGTGACCGTCGGGGCGTGGCAATATTGGTGGTGGGGCCTGATCGCGCTCACCCTGTCGATGGTCGCGCTCATCCCCGAGCGGCCCGAGGATGCCCACCGGCTCGACCCCGCCGACATCGTGCCGGGATGAGCCTGTCCGTCATCATGGTGAGCTACCGCACCGGGCCGAGCCTGATCGGCGCGGTGCGGGCGGCGGCTGTGGACGCCGACGAGGTGATCGTCGTGGACAATGGCAATCCGCCGGAAGCCCGGCGCGCGCTGCTCCGGGCGGTCCAGGATCTGGACACGGTCCGGCTGGTGCAGGGGCACGGCAATATCGGCTTCGCCCGCGCCTGCAATTACGGCGCGGCGCTGAGCCATGCAGACCATCTGCTCTTTCTCAACCCCGACACGGACATCGAACCGGGGGCGGCATCCGCTCTGGCCGAGGCGGGCAACGGGCGTATCCGGCCCTGGATCGCGGGGGGGTTGATCGTCGATGACCGCGGCCGCGAGCTGCGTGGTGCGCGGCGGGGCGAGCTGACGCCCGGATCGGTCCTGAGCGGTTTCAACCGCACGGGCGAACCCCTGCCGGACGGACCCGTGCCGATGCCCACCATCACGGGCGCGATGCTGATGACGGACCGGGCGTCCTTCCGGATGCTGGGCGGGTTCGACGAGGCCTACTTCCTCCATGTGGAGGATATCGACCTCTGCCGCCGCGCGCGCCGGGCGGGCGGGGAGGTCATCTTCGTGCCGCAAGCGCGGGCTCTGCACCACGGCGCGACGTCGGACGTCCCCCCCTGGCGGGTGGAGGCGCACAAGCTGCGCGGATTGCTGCGCTATTTCTGGACGCAGGACGGGCGGCTCTCGAAGCTGACCGCCTTGTTGCTGAGCCCGTTTCTGATCGCGGCGGTCACGGGACGTGCCGTTTGGCGCAGTTTCCGCCGGACCTAATCGTCCTGCATCGCCCAGCGGTCCAGCTCGTCCTGGGAGCAGCCGTCCGTGGGCCAGAGGCTCAGAGCGATCCGGTCGCCCTTGGCATAATTGGTGCCCGCCACGATCCGGCCCGATGACGGGGCGCAGGCGGGGGGCGGCGAACCGGTCTCGATCACCAGCAGGTCACCGGCCAGGACCGTGCGCGTCAGGCCCGTATCCGTTCCGGCGAGGAAAACGAGCGACGGTTCCCGGTAGTCGGGCGACACGATGCGGACACCCTCCGGCGCGGCGGCGACAAGGCGCGGCGACAGGTCGAGCAATGGCGAGCGGGACAGGGCTGCGAAGCCCGCACCGATGAACAGGGCCGCGGCGAGCGGCCCGGCCGTCTTGCGCCCGCGCCAGAGCAGGTCCAGGGCCAACAGGCTCAGGACACCCAGGCCGGCTGCGATCCATATGTCGGGTCCCGGGCGAGGCGAGGTCGAGGCCGCCGCCGAGACTGCAACCGAGAGGACGAGTCCGATGAGGGCCGCAATGACCAATCCGGCCCAGGCCGCCTTCCCGCGTTCCAGGCGGACCCATCCTGCCGCCGCCAGGAGCGCCAGAGCCGGATACAGGGGCAGGGTGTAGTGCGGCAGCTTGGTCGGGACGAACTCCAGCAGGATCCACATCGGCACGATCCAGGCCAGCAGCAGGCGCGTGGACGGCTCGGTCCGTGTCCGCCAGGCGAATAGGGCCGCCACGGGCAAGGCCAGCGCGCCCGGCCAGAACATGACCCATGTGGTCAGGGCATAATATCCTGGCGGTCCGCCATGCGTTTCCTGCGCACTGGCGATCTTGCCCCCGAAATCCCGGCCCAGCGCTTCGGCGAAAAAGGCTCCGTCCGTGCGAAGCCCGATGGCGACGAACCACGGCAGGGCAATGAGGAGCGCAGCCAGAACGGGCAGGGGGCGCAGGAGGGCGCGCACCCGGTCCGTCGAGCGGCTCAGCGCCGCATCCGATGCCAGCGCCAATCCGGCCAGACCCAGCAGCACGGGACCCTTGAGCAGCATCCCCGCCGCCAGCCCGAGCCAGACGGGCCAGGCCCGGCGCGCCGCGATCCCGTAGAGCACGACCGCCGCCGCGCCCGCCAGCATGGCGTCGGTCTTGGCGATATGGGCTTCGAACACGAGCGAGACGGACACGGCCAGCAGTCCTGCGCCAAGCCGCGCCTCGCGCCGTCCGAACAGGGCCAGCCCGCCTAGATAGGTGGCCCAGACCGCGATCAGCGCGCCGACCACGCTGGGCAGACGGTGGGCCCAGACGGACCGTTCCCCGCGCCGCACATCGTCGAGCTGTCCCGTCAGGGCGAGGCTGCCGACCTGCGCCCAGTAGGACCCGGCGGGCTTCTTGTGGCGGGCATCGTCCTGGAAGCGGATGTCGACAAGGTCGCCCGTTTCCACCATCTGCACGGTCGCCTGCATATAGCGCGCCTCGTCCCGGTCGATCGGCGGCAGGCTGGCGAGGCCCGGCAGGAAGGCGATCAGGCCGATAAGGCTCAACAGGAGCAGGTCGCGCCAGCGTGTATCGGCAGGAAGGGTCACGGCCTTCGCATGGCGCGGCGGGCCTTTGCGGGCAAGCCCGACCTGCGTCGGCGCGGTTGCGAAAGCCCGGCCCGGCTGTCACACGGCCCGCATGAGCGCGAGCCCCGAATCCGGACCTCTTCCAGACCTCGCCGTCGTGCTGCCGGCCTATAACGAGTCCGGCAATCTCGGCCCGTTGATCGCGGAAATCGACGCGGCGCTGGAAGGCGTCGCCCACGAAATCGTTGTGACCGATGACGGCTCCACCGACGACACGCAGGCCCGGCTGGTCGCGCTGAAGGCCCGGTTCCCGCAGCTGCGCGTTCTCGCTCACAAGCGCAATGCCGGGCAGTCGCGCGCGCTGCGGACCGCCATCATGGCGGCGCGAGCGCCCCTCATCGCCACGCTGGACTCGGACGGCCAGAACGTCCCG
>JBARXH010000196.1:0-8088 GCA_049647245.1 Litorimonas sp. | reverse complement strand
GGCCTGGCCGAGGCGGACGGACGTTCCGCCGACAGTGCCCGACAGGCCCTGTCCGCGCACTTCCTTGACGGCGTCAACCGCGTGGTCCCTGCCCGCCGCATGGAGCGAGCGCGACAGGGGGTGGGAGGAGTGACGCGCCAGTGCGCCGATCCGCGCGAGGTCGCCGGGCGGCAGGGCGTCCACATCGGCCTCGACCCGGCCCGTTGTCAGCGTACCCGTCTTGTCGAACACGACGTGCCGGACGGTCGACAGCCGCTCCAGCGCGTCGCCCGAGCGGATCAGGATGCCGCGCGAGAAAAGCCGCCCTACGGCGGCGACCTGCACGGCCGGGACGGCCAGACCCAGCGCGCAAGGACAGGTGATGATCAGCACGGCGATGGCGTTCAGCAGGGCCGTGCGCGGCGTGCCACCCACGGTCATCCAGCCGAGGAAGGTCAGCAGGGCGAGCGTGTGGACGACCGGAACATAAAGCCGGGCGGCGCGGTCCGCCACGCGCACATAGCGCGCTTGGCTCTGTTGTCCGGCCTCCACCATGGCGGCGATGTCGGCCAGGAACGAATCCGCGCTTTCGCGCACGATCTCGATCGTCAGCGGCGCGTCCAGGTTCACCGTGCCGGAATAGACGGCGTCGCCCGCGCCCACGGCCTGAGGCGCGGTCTCGCCCGTCACAAGCGCGGCGTCGAGGTGGCTCTCGCCCGACAGCACGCGGCCGTCCGCCGGAATGCGTTCCCCGGCCGCGACCCGGACGCGGTCGCCAAGTTTCAGCTCGGTCGCGGGAACGGTCTCCAGATGGCCGTCCGCCCCGATGCGCTCGGCATTGCCGACCTGCAGGCTCGCCAGCTGGCGCGCCGCCTGTCCGGTCCGGGCCCGCAGCCGCGCATCCAGCACCCGCCCCACAAGCAGCAGGAAGATCAGCATCAGGGCGGCATCGAAATATGTATGCGTGTGGCCGTGCCACGTCTCCCACACGCTCAGCCCACAGGCGAGCAGGATGGCGAGCGAAATCGGCACGTCCATGTTGGTGGTGCGGGCGCGCAGGGCCGCGCGCGCGGAGCGGAAGAAGGGCCGTCCGGACCAGGCCGCGACCGGCAGGGCGATGGCGGCGGACAGCCAGTGCATCAGCGTCTTAGTGGCGGGCGCCATGTCCTCGCCCCCCGACCAGACGGCGACGGACAGGATCATCACGTTCATCAGGCCGAAGGCGGCCGCCGCCATGGCGAGCAGGAGCTCGCGCATCATGCGTGTGTCGGCCGCGTCGGCCTGGTCCGGAATGTAGGGTCCGGCCGTGAATCCCAGCGCCTCCAGCGTGCGCGCGAACCCGTCCGCCCGCTCCGCCGGACCGGTCCAGACGAGGTACAGGCGGGAATTGGACAGGTTCATGCGGGCCTGGGTCACGCCCGGCAGGTCGCGCAGCCCGCCTTCGATCTTGGCGAGGCATCCGCCGCAGCGCGCGCCGCCCACGACAAGATCAAGCGTGGCCTCGCGGCCGCGTTCGCGCACGAAAGGGGCGAGGGAAACGCTCATCCCGTTATCCGGTCAAGGGCCAGGGGATAGGTGAAGTCGTAGCGGTCGCGTCCGTCCGATGCGCTGGCGATCAGTGTCCACTGCCCGCTCAACCCCGACAGGTCCGCGCGGGCGAGGCCGCCCGCCCCCATCCGGACCGGCACCACACGGTCGAGATCCGTGTCCACGGGATGACGCAGGGCCGCTTCGACCGACAGACCCGTCAACGGGGTGCCTTCCGCGTCCACGATCTGGATCAGCAGGGTCCGGTCCTGCGCCGAGCCGACCAGATTGACCGAGGCGTCCCAGCCGAGCGTCCTCTGGGCGGCGCGGCTCTCCAGCGTCCGGTTGTAGTCGATGCCCTGGCGGTAGGACTTCTCCACGTCCTCGCCCCGGAAGGAGGTCACGGCCAGCGTGGTGAAGACGATGCTGCCCGTCACGATGATGCCGAAAAAGGCGACCATCATGGCCAGCACGTGCTTTCCGGTCAGTTCCCGGCCTGCGGGTTCGGTAGGGGCGACAAGGCTCATCGGGTCTCTCCTGGGTCGAAAAATCTACGGTCCGCCGACGAAGACGGAGGCGCGGCCCGCCGTGTCGCCCGTGGCGTCATGGGTCAGGCGGAAGGTCACGTCCGCGCGGCCGTCCAGTCCGGCGAGGTCGTCTTCCGTGAGGGTGATGCGGAAATCGATGGTCTCGTCCGCCGGGACGTCGAGCGCCAGCCCGCTCTGTCCCGCGACGCGGATGTCCGGGCTGGGCAGGCCGTCCACGGACAGCCTGACCGTGCGCGCCTGCGTGGCCTTGTTCATGACCTTGACCGTGTAGCCGTTGCGCACGCTGCCGTCGGACAGCTGCACGAAGTTGGGCTGGCGGTCCCGCACGACATTCACGTCCAGCGTGGAGCGCGCGAGCAGGGCGTAGAGCATGGTGAAGCCCACGGCTGCGAAGACGATGGCGTAGATCACGGTGCGGGCACGGATCAGGCGGTATCGGGAGGGCCGGCCCTCCATGCGCCGCACCACATTGGCGTCCGTGTCGTAGGCGACCAGCCCCCTGGGCCGGTCCACCTTCTCCATGATCCCGTTGCAGGCATCGATGCACAGCGCGCAGCCGATGCATTCCAGCTGCAACCCATCGCGGATGTCGATCCCGACGGGGCAGACGGCGACGCATTGACGGCAGTCGATGCAGTCGCCCCGGCCCTCCCAGCTCGCGCCCTTCTTGTGCGGGCCGCGCGGCTCGCCGCGGTCGTAGCGGTAGGTAACGTTGAGCGCGTCTTCGTCGATCAGCGCGGCCTGGATGCGCGGCCACGGGCACATATAGGTGCAGACCTGTTCGCGCATCGATCCGGCCAGCGTGTAGGTCGTGAAGGTCAGCAGCGCGGCGAAGACGTAGGAGGTCGTCGGCGCGTGGCCCGTGAAGAAGTCGCGCGCGATGGTCGGCGCGTCGTGGAAATACAGGATCCACACCCCGCCCGTCAGTGCGGCGATCAGCAGCCAGGAAACGTGCTTGGCCGTCTTCTTGTAGATCTTGGAGACGGACCATTTCGCCTTGTCGAGCTTGATACGCGCATTGCGGTCGCCTTCGAAAAAGCGCTCCACATGGATGAACAGATCCGTCCAGATGGTCTGCGGGCAGGCATAACCGCACCAGACCCGCCCGAAGAGCGAGGTCACGAGGAACAGCCCCAGCGCGGCGAGGATCAGCAGGCCCGTGATGAAATAGACTTCCTGCGGCCAGATTTCGATGAAGAAGAAATAGAAACGGGCATTTTCGAAATCGACCAGTACGGCCTGGTCCGGCTGGCCGGGTCCGCGGTCCCAGCGCACCCAGGGCAGGCCGTAATAGATCCCCAGAAGGACGATCATGGCGAGCCACTTCAGGTTCCGGAAGAAACCGTGCGCCAGCTTGGGATAGATCTGCTCCCGGCTCTTGTAGAGGCTGACGGGCGTGGACGGCGTCGGGCTCGGCGCGCGGGAACGCGGAACCCCCGGCGCGGCCTCGCGGCGTGCAGGATCGGGATCCGGACGGGTGTCGATCAGCGTCGTCATCGCCGATCCGGTTAGAGCGTGCGACGCCCAACGCCTGTGTCCTGCGTCACAGGGTTCGTGTGGCGAACTGAGGACGCGACTATTGCGAACCGTCCTCCGCCGGAACGCCTTCGGGCGCGTTCATGTCCAGGGCCGGGATGGACGGCTCCCCACCGCCCAGCGCGTGGACATAGACGGCCAGCGCGGTGAGGGTCTCCGGGCTCAGCCGGTCGCTCCAGTGCGGCATCACGCCGGCCCGGCCGTTGTTGAGCGTTTCGATGATATCCGCGCGACCCCCGCCGTAGAGCCAGTCCACGTCGGTCAGGTCCGGCGCGCCCTGACTGCGGTCGCCCGTGCCGTCCTGCATATGGCAGGAGGCGCAATTGTCCGCGAACAGCACGGCTCCGCGCGACACCGCGTCCGCATCGGCCTCGCGACCGGAAATGCTCAGCACATAGTCGGCGAGGTCGCGGATCTGGTCGCGCTCCAGCAACCCGTCGCGACCGAAAGCCTGCATCAGGCTGAAGCGCGTGTCGTCGTGGGCCGCGCGGATGCCGACCTCCAGCGTGTGGCGGATGTCCTCGAACGTTCCGCCCCAGATCCAGACATCGTCATTGAGGTTCGGATAGCCGTCGAAGCCCTGCCCGCCCGCGCCGTGGCAGGTCGCGCAATTGTCCCCGAAGGACGACCGGCCCGCCGCCATGGCGAAGCGGAACAGGTCCGGATCCGCCATGATGTCGTCCAGGCTCGCATCCGTCAGCCGGTCGGCGAGGACCGCCCGTTCCGTGCGGAGCTCCACGATCTCCGTGGCGACCTCTTCGCGGTCGGACTTGTCGAGCAGCCCGCCGAAATGGCTATTCACCAGCGGCACGGACGGCATGAGCAGCATGTAGACGGCGGCAAACGCGATGGAAGCGTAGAAGATGCCCAGCCACCAGCGCGGCATGGGCGTGTTCAGCTCCTCGATCCCGTCCCAGCTATGGCCGGTCGTGTACTGGCCCGTCGGTTCGTCATAGCGCGGCGCATGGGGGCCGTGCGCATCGTTGGGCAGCGTCGGTTCGAGGTTCGGGTCCGTCCCGCGCTCCACCACCGGCTTGCCGGGGTCGTTGGCCTCCGGATTCGGAGCGGTCTTGTCGGTGTCGCTCATGATCTGTCTCTTGGGTGATTCAGGGACGGGTGCTTCAGGGCTGGGTCGTTCCGGGCAGGGTCGATCTGGGCCGCGTCATTTGAGGCCGGGTCCGTCAGATCCGGGCCGTCATCCGACTGCAGGGGAAGCTGTGCGGCGCGGTCGAACTTCGCGCGGTTCCGGGGCCAGAGCGCATAGGCGATGGCGCCGAGGAACACGGCGGTAAAGGCGACGGTCCCGCCGATCTTGATGACGTGTGCGATCTGGTCGTAACTCATGGCCGCTACCTCAGATTCTCGTCGAGTTCGGCTTCGAACTCGGTGAAATCGACCAGCGTGCCGAGCATCTGCAGATAGGCGATCAGCGCATCCATTTCGGTGACCTTGTCGGGATCGCCGTCGAAGTCGCGGATCAAGGCGTCGGGGTAGCGCGCGACAAAGCCGTCATAGTCGTCGGCCAGCTCGTCCAGCTGGGTCGTCACGTCGGACACGGCCTGCGCGATCATCTCGTCGGTGTAGGGCACGCCCAGCGCGGCGTTGGCCGCGAGGTGCCGGGCCATGTCGTCGAATTCCAGCTCGGCTCCGTCGAGGAAACGGTAGGGCGGCATGATGGATTCCGGCACGACGGAGCGCGGATCGATCAGGTGCGTCCTGTGCCATTCGTCGGAATATTTGCCGCCGACGCGCGCGAGGTCTGGACCCGTCCGCTTGGACCCCCACTGGAAGGGCCGGTCATACATGGATTCGGCCGCCAGGCTGTAATGGCCGTAGCGTTCCACCTCGTCGCGAAGAGGGCGGATCATCTGCGAATGGCAGACATAGCAGCCCTCGCGGATGTAGATGTTGCGCCCGGCCAGCTCCAGCGGCGTGTAGGGGCGCATGCCCTCCACTTCCTCGATGGTGCTGTCGATGTAGAAGAGCGGGGCGATCTCCACCAGCCCGCCCACCGACACCACGCCGATGATGCCGAGCATGAGCGGGAAGGACTTCTTCTCGAGATATTTGTGCAGCTTGTAGAACATCGGTCTTACTCCGCAGGGGCCAGGACGGGACGCACGGGAGCGGGCGGCGGCAGGGGCTTGCGGCTCGCATCGTCGATCAGCGAGGTCGCGTTGCCGCGGCCCAGAATGGTCATCCGGATGTTGTAGGCCATGATGAAGGTGCCGAGCAGGAAGAGCAGTCCGCCCAGGGTCCGGATCACGTAGAAGACGTGCAGCGGGCTGACGGTCTCGATGAAGCTGTACTCCAGGAAGCCCAGCTCCGTGTAGGACCGCCAGTTCAGCCCCTGGCTGATCCCCGCGCCCCACATGGCGGTGATGTAGAAGACGATGCCCAGCGTCGCGAGCCAGAAGTGCCACTCGACCAGGCGCGTGGAGAAGAGCTCTCGCTTCTTCCACAGCCACGGCACGAGACAGTAGAGCGCGCCGAAGGTGACGAACCCGTTCCAGCCCAGCGCACCGCTGTGCACGTGGCCGATGCCCCAGTCCGTGTAGTGCGACAGCGCATTGACGTAGCGGATGGACAGGAGTGGACCTTCGAAGGTCGCCATGCCGTAGAAGGCGACGGATACAACCAGCATGCGCAGCACCGGGTCGGTGCGCAGCTTGTCCCACGCGCCCTGCAGCGTCATCAGCCCGTTGATCATGCCGCCCCAGCTGGGCATCCACAGCATGAGCGAGAACACCATCCCCAGCGTCTGCGTCCATTGCGGCAGCGCGGTGTAATGCAGGTGGTGCGGTCCGGCCCAGATATAGATGAAGATCACGGCCCAGAAGTGGACGATGGAGAGCTTGTAGCTCCAGACCGGGCGGTTGGCCCGCTTCGGAATGAAATAGTACATGATGGCGAGGAAGCCGGCGGTCAGGAAGAAGCCGACCGCATTGTGGCCGTACCACCACTGGGTCATCGCGTCCTGCACGCCGGAATACAGGCCGTAGGACTTGGCGCTGGTGGCGCTGATCGGCAGGGCCAGATTGTTGACGAGGTGCAGGATTGCGACCGTCACGATGAAAGCGAGGTAGAACCAGTTCGCCACGTAGATGTGCGGTTCCTTGCGCTTGGCCAGCGTGGCGAGGAAGACGAGCAGATAGGCGACCCAGACGATGGTCAGCCAGATGTCGACATACCATTCCGGCTCGGCATATTCCTTGCCGCCCGTCACGCCCATCAGATAGCCGGTCGCCGCCAGCACGATGAAAAGCTGATAGCCCCAGAAAACGAACCACGGCCACGACCCGCCCGCCAGCCGGACGCGCGAGGTGCGCTGCACGACGTAGAAGCTGGTCGCGATCAGCGCATTGCCGCCGAAGGCGAAGATCACGGCCGAGGTGTGCAGCGGGCGCAGTCGCCCGAAATTGCTCCAGGCCACGCCGTCCAGGGAGAACGTCTCCGGCCAGGCGAGCTGGGCGGCGATGACCACGCCGACCAGCATGCCCGCAATGCCCCAGAAGGTCGTGGCGATGACGCCATACTTGATGATGGTGTCGGCATAGCGGGACGTGTCGATCTTGGGGGCTTCGGTCCCCATGCGCCCGACGATGTAGATGATCGCGCCCACGAAGGCGGCCAGCATCATGCCGCCCTGCGCCTTCATGGCCACGCCGTTGAACGTGCCGAAGCCCGGTCCCGTGGCCACGAACATGGACCATGCCATGCAGGGCACGAGGACGAACAGCATCGGCCACATGGACTCGTCGGTCCTGATGTGCGGATTGGCGGGTCCGGACGCGGGCAGAGAGGCTGGCAGAGAGGCTGTCTGGTCGCTCATGGTCGGGCCTTTCGAACACTGTCTGCGGGAACGCTCATGTCCCCGGCGTGCGGCGATCGCCGCGAATGGCCGGGCCGCAGCCTGCCACGTCGTTGGGTTGCCGAGTCGGGGACACGTAGTTGGGGACCGCACCCCGGCCCGGCGGCCTCTCAGTGCCGCGTGCGGGACGGCCCGTCGTGACGGGCGTCACACGGCGGCGGAGAAACGGTCGCTGCGCCGGGTGAGGTAATCATCGAGCCGGGAGGCGAGGGTCCGGACGAAGGGACGGCCCAGATCTGTCACGCGGAACCCGTCCGCGCACGGCTCGAATAGCCCGTCCTCGTCGAGATGGGCGATCAGGGCGGCCTTGGCGAGCACGGGATCGGCCTGCGGGCCGTGCTCCGCGCGCAGGCGCGGCGCATCCAGGTGGAACTCGCACATGAGCTGTTCGATCGCCCCGGCCGTGGCGCGGTCGGATTCTGATACCGGCACGCCGCGCTCGGTCGGAAGCGCGCCGTCCTGCACGGCGCGGGAATAGGCGCGGGCGCTCTTGACGTTCTGGGCGTAGCCTTGGGCGAACTGGCTGATGGAGGACGGGCCGAGCCCGATCAGGGTCCGGCACGGGTCGGCCGTGTAGCCCTGGAAGTTGCGCCGCAGCGTGCCGTTGCACTTGGCGACGGCCAGCGC
>JBARXH010000195.1:0-1833 GCA_049647245.1 Litorimonas sp. | reverse complement strand
CGCCACGGCCGTCGCGACCATGCGCGCCAGCTCCGCCTCGTCCGCCGCCGCCATCAGAACCATGCCCGGCAGGCAGCCCAGATAGGCACTGTCGAACGCGCCCGCATGGGTCGGTCCGTCCGCGCCGACGAGGCCCGCCCGGTCCATGGCGAAGCGCACGGGCAAGCCCTGGATCGCAACGTCGTGGACGACCTGGTCGTAGCCGCGTTGCAGGAAAGTGGAGTAGATCGCGCAGAAGGGCTTGAACCCGTCCGCCGCGAGGCCGGCCGCAAACGTCACGGCGTGCTGTTCGGCGATGCCGACATCGAACATGCGGTCGGGGAAGACCTGCCCGAATTCCTTCATGCCGGTGCCGCCCGGCATGGCGGCCGTGATGCCGACGACCCGGTCGTCCTTGCGCGCCTCGTGGATCAGGCTCTGGGCGAAGACCTTGGTGTAGGACGGCGCGTTGGGCTGGCTCTTGCTCTGCTCGCCCGTGACCACGTTGAATTTCGACACGCCGTGATACTTGTCGGCGGAGTTCTCCGCCGGGGCGTAGCCCTTGCCCTTCTGGGTCACGACATGAAGCAGGACGGGACCGTCCTTCATCTTCTTGACGTTCTCCAGCACCGGGATCAGCGCATCGAGATCGTGTCCGTCGACGGGTCCGACATAGTAGAAGCCCAGCTCCTCGAACCAGGTGCCGCCCATGAACATGCCGCGCGTATATTCCTCCGCGCGCCGGGCCGTCTGCTTGATGGGGCGCGGGGCGTGGGCGATGGCCGACTTGGCCGCGCCGCGCAGCGCCTGGTAGCCGCCGGAGGAGACCGTGCGGGACAGCAGATGGCTCATCGCGCCGACGGGCGGTGCGATGGACATGTCGTTGTCATTGAGAATCACGATCTGGCGCGAATCGGACGCGCCCGCATTGTTCATCGCCTCGTAGGCCATGCCCGCCGTGATGGAGCCGTCGCCGATGACGGAGATGATGTGGTTGTCGCGCCCGTCCAGATCCCGCGCCACGGCAAAGCCCATGCCCGCGCTGATCGAGGTGGAGCTGTGCGCCGCGCCGAACGGATCGTATTCGCTCTCCGCGCGCTTGGTGAAGCCCGACAGGCCGCCGCCCTTGCGAAGCGTGCGGATGCGGTCCCGGCGTCCGGTCAGCACCTTGTGGGGGTAGCACTGATGCCCGACATCCCAGATCAGCTTGTCGTCCGGCGTATCGAAGACATGGTGGATGGCGACGGTCAGCTCGACCACGCCCAGACCCGCGCCCAGATGGCCGCCCGTGACCGACACGGCGTCGATCACCTCGGCCCGGACCTCGTCGGCCAGCTGCTTGATCTGGTCGCGCGTGAAATCGCGCATGTCGGCAGGCACGTTCACCGTATCCAGCAGGGGGGTATCGACCATTCTTTTTCTTCTTGCTCGTTCGTCTCGACGCAGGCGTTCAGTTGCGTTCGTGTTGCGTCCAGACGCCTAGTGGCGGCGCTCCAGGACAAAGTCCACGGTCCCCAGCAGAGTGTGCGCCTTTTCACCGTAGGGTGCAAGAGCGGCCCGGGCCTCGTCGCCCAGGGACCGCGCCTTGTCTTTCGCGCCCTGAAGGCCGAGCAAGGACACGAATGTGGCCTTTCCGAGATCGGCATCCTTGCCGACCGCCTTGCCGACCATTTCCGCGTCCCCTTCCACGTCGAGCACGTCGTCCTGAATCTGGAACGCCAGGCCCAGCGCGTCCGCATAGCGGTCCAGCGCGGCGAGGTCATGCGGCGCGGCGCCGGAGACCAGCGCACCCGCCTGCGTCGCGAACCGGATCAGCGCGCCCGTCTTCATGGCCTGCAGCTGGGTGATGAGGGC
>JBARXH010000194.1:0-26972 GCA_049647245.1 Litorimonas sp. | reverse complement strand
AACGAGAGCAATGGCCCCACCAAGGGCGGCTTTACGGAATTTTCCAAGAGTAGACATTTTTAAAACCTCGTACGGGTTGTGAATTGGAACGACTGTCTGTCGTCGAATGGCTGCTTCACGATCGGCTGCGTGAAGTCGAAACGGATTGGACCGAAGGGGCTTTCCCAGAAGATGCTGGCCCCGGCGGTAACGCGTGGGTCGATTGTGTCGACCGTCCGCTGACAGATCACGCTGGACGCCACGATGCCGTCGCAGTTCGCGCCTGCCTGAAGACCGGATGTGCCAGGATCGACGATCACGTTGTACTGGAAGTCCTCGTCCAAAATGCCGACCGTGCCAGCCTCGACGAAGAGTGACCCAAGAAGCTGGGGTAGGCCAACCGGAAAACTCACCTCGGCCGCAGCCAGCCCGAACAGGTTGCCGCCCAGTGCCTGACGGCGTCCGTCCACGCCACCTGTAGCCGTTGGAATAAGGGTCGAGCCGGTCTCCGCGACATAGTTGACGACCCGCGGACCGATCCCGGCATTGTCAAAGCCACGGAAATCGAAGTTGCCCTTGAAATAGCGGTCGTTGACCTGAACGGGGTCACCACCCCACCCTCGGATATAGCCACCGGACAAGGTCGCCGAGGCAATCACACCCGGGAACAGGCCTTTATAATAGTTGCCGCGGACATCCGTGCGCAGATAGCGAACATCGCCGCCGACACCCGCGATGTCCTGGCTGAACCGGACATCAAAACCGCCTGTCGGCGTAATAGGATCGTTCCTGCGGTCCCAGCCGAATGTGTAGCCCAGGATGGACGACAGGCGCCCGCCCACCTGCTGGCAGAGCGACAGCAGTTGTGTGTTCTCAGGGGACAGTTCGTTGTCGACGGAGCTTTGCAAAATCGCGTCGCACTGATTTTCCTCTGGAAATTCAATGGACTCCGACCGCAGCGAATAGCGCGTCGACAGGCTTGTATTCTGCGTCAGTGGGAACGCCAGACCGATCTGGCCACCCGTGCGGGTGGAACGGAACCCGGCTTCCTGAAGGAAGTCGATGACCACGTCGAACAGCTCGACACTGCCCGCGAGGTTGCGGCCCAGGAAACGAGGCTCGGTGAAGCGCAGGTCGACTTCCCGGCGGTTTGCCGACGCGCGGATCACGAAGCGCAGCAACTGGCCCCGTCCGCGCAGGTTTCGTTGCGTAATCGACAGGTCGACCAGGAACGCATCGGCAGAGGAAAAGCCGGCGGAAAAGGATAGCTCACCCGTGGGTTGTTCCGTAACCCGGACTTCCACGACAGCACGATCCGGCGACGAACCCTGCGTCTCCTCGATCTCGACTTCCTCGAAAAAGCGGAGCGCGCGGACCCGGTTGCGCGAACGGTCCAGAAGAATGCGGTTGAAGGCGTCACCTTCGACCAGCTCCAGCTCACGCCGGATGACATAATCCAGCGTCGTCGTGTTGCCGACGATGTCGATACGCTCGATGTAGACTCGCGGGCCTTCCACCACGTTGAAGACCAGATCGACCGTCTTGTCCTCGCGGTTGAGGCGAAGATCCTGCTGGATATCGACAAAAGCGTAACCCGACGTGCCGGCCGCGAAGTTCAGGCTGTCGATGGCCGTTTCGATCTGGGAGGCGTTGTAGACTTCGCCGCTCTGGATGTTGACCAGACGCTCCAGGAAGTCCTTGTTCAGCGCTTCCAGCTCCGTTTCCACCGAGATATCGCCCCAACGATATTCCCCGCCTTCATCCAAGGTGAAGGTGACGTAGAAGTTTTCCTGGTCCGGTGTGAGTTCGGCCACGGCGGACACGACGCGGAAGTCGGCAAAGCCCCGGTCCGTGTAGAAGGTCCGCAACTGTTCGCGGTCAAACTCGAGCCGCCCCGGATCGTAATTGTCGTTGGAGCCGAAGAACTTCCACCAGACCGACTCGGTCGTCGCGATCTCGCTGCGCAGCTTCCGGTCCGAAAACTCGCCATTGCCGATGAAGTTGATCTGCTTGATCCCGGTCACGGGACCTTCGGAGATTTCGAAGACGAGGTCGACGCGGTTTTGCGGTTGCTCGATCACCTTGGGCTCGACGGTTGCGCCGAAGCGGCCCGATTGACGATAAAGCTCGATGATGCGCTGTGTGTCCTCCTGGACTTGTGCGCGGGTGAAGAGTGCGCGCGGCTCGGCACTGATCTCGTCATTGATCTTGTCGGTCTTGAGAGAGCTGTTTCCCTCGAAAATCACGCGGTTGATGATTGGGTTCTCGACCACCTGGATCAACACGTTGCCGTCGCGCGGATCGATGGCGACATCCGCGAACAGTCCCGTCGCGAACAGCGTCTTCAGGCTGAGATCGATACGGCTCTCGGAATAGGGATCACCCGGCTGGAACAGCAGGTAGGACGCGACCGTGTTGGCCTCGACCCGTTGATTACCCGCGACCTGAACACTGAGAATGCGCGTCGGCGCATTGAAGGTCGGGGCTTCTGCTTGCGCAGGTGGGATCGGCGTCTGCTGCGCGAAGGCAGACGGCACGAACAGGCAGGCCGTGAGGGCCAGGATCAAACCCAGCAAGAGCGTTGGAATAGGCAGACGCCGTTCCATCCGTGTGTGGAGTGGTCCCATCCGTGGCGGTCCGTTTAAGTGAGAAGGCTACCAATGTAGCCGATGTCGTTAATCGTCAGGACGACGAAAAGCCCCAGAAGTACAGCCATTCCGAACCTGAACCCTATTTCCTGCTTCTTCTGGCTCAGGGGTTTCCCCGCGACCGCTTCATAGCCGTAGAAGACGAGATGTCCACCATCGAGCATGGGTATCGGCAGTAGATTAGCGAAACCTAATGCGACAGAAATACCCGCTCCGAGATTGAGCAGAACCAGCATCAGGTTGCGCAGCCGTTCGCTGGCCGGACGCTCGGCCTTGGCGACATCGACCGTGGCCTTGCCCGTCATGGCTCCGATGCGAAGGATGGAGCCCAGTTGCTTGCCGTCTTCCTTGCCCGTGAAGATACGACCGATATAGCGCCCGGTCGCGGCGATTGTATCGCCGACTCGCACCGTGCCGAACGCCACGGCCGACGCCGGGTTGTAGTCGCGCGTTTCGAATACCGCATCAGGCGACAGGCGGATGCCGAACTGGCCTCGGGTCATGCGACCCCCAATAAAATCCTCGTCCTCGATCATGCGCGGGGTCACGGTCAGGGACACTTCACGCCCGTTGCGCAGAACAACAGTCTCGATGGGCGTGTCACCGCGCAGCTGGATGTGCTGGGACATGTCCACCCAGTCCTCGATCCGGCCTCCATCCATGGCCACAACCTTGTCTCCGGGCTGAAGACCGGCAACGGCGGCCGGGCTTTCCGGATCCACTTCACCGATCAGGGCTTCCGGATGACGCGTGCCGACCCAGAGAACCGCGACGGCGAAGAGGACGGCGGCGAGGATGAAGTTCGCGACCGGCCCCGCCAACACGACCAGAGCGCGCTGCCAGACGGGCCGGAAATGGAAAATGTCGGTCACGTCGCCTTCCGACGCCCGGATGCGGTCCAACTCTTCGGCGTCGGGATTGGATGCCGCGCCTGCATCGCCGGCAAATTTCACATATCCGCCCAATGGGAGGCGGGAGACAGCCCAGACAGTCCCGGACTTGGCCTTGCGCTGCCAGATAGGTCGACCGAAGCCGATGGAGAAGCGCTCCACCTTGATCCCGAACATCCGCCCGACCCCGTAATGGCCAAGCTCATGAAAGAAGATCAGCAGCGAAATCAGCAGGAGGAAAACAACTCCGGCAAACAGGATATAGAGCAAGTCGACGATGGCGGAACCCAAACTGCAAGGGCCGAGTCGAAGGCCCGCAAGGCGATTGCCCGCTGGAACCCGGCCTTACAAGTTTACAATCTGCTCATTTGCAGTGTTGCGGGCCATACGATCCGTCGAAATCACGCTATTCATGTCTTCCGGCGCGCAGGAGAAGCCACTCTGACCAGCAAGCCGGTCCAACGCCTCCTCGCAAATGCGGGCGATGTCGAGAAAAGCGATCCGTCCTTCAAGGAAGGCTTCTACGGCCACTTCGTTGGCCGCATTCAGGACACAGGACGCTTGCCCTCCCGCCTCCAGGGCCTCGCGCGCAAGCCGGGTCGCGGGAAACCGGACCTCGTCCGGGTCAAAAAAGGTCAATTGGCCGATCTTTGCGAAGTCCAGCGGTGTGACCGGCGTTTCCATACGCTCCGGCCAAGCCAGTGCGTAGGCGATCGGCGTGCGCATGTCAGGAGACCCCATCTGCGACAGGACCGACCCGTCGACATACTCCACCATGGAATGGATAATCGATTGAGGATGGACGACGATGCCGATTTCCGCCGACGGACGGTCGAACAGCCAAGCCGCCTCGATGAGCTCCAGCCCCTTGTTCATCATGGTGGCCGAGTCGATGCTGATCTTCGCACCCATGCTCCAGACCGGATGATCGAGCGCGTCCTCTCGCGTGACGGTCCTGAGAACCTCCATCGGGGTTTCACGAAACGGGCCGCCCGACGCGGTCAGGATAAGGCGCCGCACGCCGTCCGGCCGGCCCCGGTCGAGCACTTGGAAGATGGCATTATGCTCTGAGTCGACGGGCAGAAGCGTTGCACCATGACGCCGGACCGCGGCCATGAAGGTGTCGCCCGCACAGACGAGGCACTCCTTGTTGGCCAAGGCGACCATATTGCCCTGCTCCACCGCCGCCATGGTGGGTTCCAGTCCGGCCGCGCCGACGATGGATGCCATCGTGATATCGGCCGCCAACCGGGCAAGCTCCACCAGACCTTCCGCGCCAGCGTAGATCTCGATGGATGCATCCCTGAGCTTCGCTTCTAGATCTGCAGCTCGGCTCGCGTCCGCGATCGCGACGGCCCTGGGCCTGAACTTCAGGGCTTGCTCCACGAGCAAATCGACATTCCGGTTCGCACTCAGACCGACAACCTCGAATGCGCCTGCCTCGGCGCGGGCCAGCAGATCGAGCGTATTCACGCCAATCGACCCTGTGGAACCGAGAACTGTAATCGACCGGCTCATGCGATCGGCCACCGTTCACCCAGAAACATGAAGATGAAGGCCGCGCCGACGACGGCGGCCATCAGGCTGTCCAGACGATCGAGCAACCCGCCGTGACCAGGAAGCAGCGTCCCCGTATCCTTCACCCCGATTCGGCGCTTGACCGTGCTTTCCAGCAGATCGCCCAGAACGGACAATACGACGATTGGAACGGCCAGAAGGATCGACACCCAAGGCGACACGCCAATCACGAGCCCGACGATAACTCCGACAATCGTGGCAAAAGCCAGTCCGACCAGCACGCCGGACCATGTCTTGTTGGGCGAAAGCTTGGGCGCCAACTTGGGTCCGCCAATGGACGAGCCCCCGAAATACGCCCCGACATCGGCCGCAACGACAATCAGAATAACGAAGATTAGCTGCGTAAAGCCGCGTGTGTCGAAGCCCGCCGCATCTCCGCGCAGGATAACCAGGAGCATGGCTGGAACGATAACATAGGGCAGACCGAATGCCGCCCATTTCGGATCGGACCGCCGCATCCGTTCGAACACGGCAACGAACGTGAACAAGACAAGCGCGATCATGGACCAGATCACCATGCCTTGAGCCGCATAGGTCAACGCCACGAGCAAAGCCGCGATTGAAAGGGCCAGTGTCAGGGCCGGCGCATCCGGATCCGTCATCCTGACCCACTCATACATGATGCGCGACGCAAACACCGCCACGAGCACCGCCCAGGCCAGCCCCCCGAAATAGAAAGGAACAATGCACACGAGTGACACTGCAACCGCCGTGAGGAAGCGCGGAACGAGCCCCTTCCAACGGGGCGGTTTTACGGACAGGTCCATCAGGCGACTTCGGACGCTTCCGTGGCACCGAACCGACGGCTCCGGCCTGAATATTCGCGCAAAGCCTCGACAAGATGCTGCCGCCGGAAATCGGGCCACAGCACATCCGTAAAGACGAATTCGGAATAGGCGGTCTGCCAAAGCAGATAGTTGGAGATTCGCTTCTCGCCGCTGGTGCGGATCACGAGATCCGGATCGGGCACATCGGCCGTGTCGAGATAGCGGGCGAGCCGGGTCTCATCGAGTGCATCCATATCCTCGCCACTTGCCGCAGCGCGACGCACGGCGCGCACGATCTCGTCCCGCCCTCCATAGTTGAAGGCGATGTTGAGATTGAAAGACGTGTTGTGCGCCGTCTCGGAAACGGCGCGGTCAATAAGCGACAGGATTTCCGGCGTGAGTCCGTCCCGCGTTCCGAGGATACGGATGCGGACCCCTTCCCGCTTCAGTCGAGCCAGGTCATGCTCGATATATTCCCGCAGCAACGCCATCAGCGCCGCAATCTCGGTACGAGGCCGTGTCCAGTTTTCGGTAGAGAAGCTGTAGAGCGTCAGGCAGTCGATACCGATCTCGGACGCATCCTCGACAATGCGTCGGACCGTTTCCACGCCCGCGCGGTGTCCGAACTGCCGAGGACGGCGGCGTTTCTGCGCCCATCGTCCGTTGCCGTCCATGATGATGGCGACATGGTTGGGAACGACCCCGTGATATGAGGCGGCCTCTGAGATCGCTAGACCTGCATGATCTCTTCGGATTTCTGGCTGAGCGCGGAGTCGATCTTCGAGACCAGCTCGTCCGTTGCCGACTGAACGTCCTTTTCGTGCGCCTTCTGCTCATTCTCGCTCATCTCGCCGTCCTTCTCGAGGCGCTTGAGCGTGTTCATCGCGTCACGGCGGACATTGCGCACGGCGATCTTGGCATTTTCGGCATAGGTGCCCGCCACCTTCGTCAGGTCGCGGCGGCGTTCCTCGGTCAGGGGCGGCATGGGGATGCGCAGGGTCTGTCCGTCGACGACCGGGTTGAGGCCGAGGCTGCTCTGGCGCAGTGCTTTCTCGACCGGGCCGACCATCGTCTTGTCCCACACGGAGACTGTCAGCATCCGGGCTTCTGGAACGGAAACCGACCCGATCTGGTTGATCGGCATTTCCGACCCGTAGGCCGACACGACGAGCCCATCGAGCAACGCGGCATTGGCCCGCCCCGTCCGCAGACCGCCAAATTCCTTGCGCAGTGAGTCCAGCGCGCCGTCCATGCGCTTGCGATAATCCGATATGTTGAACGTCATACTTCGTGTCCTCTACCGTCTTTGGGTCCGCATCAAGCCTGAATCATGAACTTATGGTGGTGGACGTTCCAGCCCCCGCCATGACCTGATCGAGCCCGCCACGTTCATGAAGCGAAAACACGATAATGGGGATATCGTTCTCACGCATCAAGGCAATAGCGGACGCGTCCATGACCTTAAGGTCGTCCGACAAGACCTTGTGATAGCTCAGGGTTTCGTAGCGCGTGGCGTCCGGGTTTGTCTTTGGATCGGAGTCGTAGACCCCGTCGACCTGCGTGCCTTTGAGCAAGGCGTCGCATTCCATTTCCGCTGCCCGCAGCGCGGCCGCCGTATCCGTGGTGAAGTAGGGGTTGCCCGTCCCGGCCGCGAAGATAACGACGCGCCCCTTTTCCATGTGGCGCACGGCCCGGCGGCGAATGTAACTTTCACAGACCGTCTGCATCGGGATTGCGGACTGGACCCGTGTCGGGATGCCCATCTGTTCAAGTGCGCTCTGCATGGCGAGTGCGTTCATGACCGTAGCGAGCATTCCCATATAGTCGGCTGTGGACCGCTCGATCCCTGTCGCTTGCGCGGACAGGCCCCGGAAGATGTTGCCCGCCCCGATGACCAGGGCGATCTGCAAGCCCTTTTCATGCGCAGCCCCGACCTCTCCGGCAATGCGCTTCACCGTGTCGGTGTCGATCCCATACTGCAGATCGCCCATCAGGGCTTCGCCCGAGATCTTCAGCAGGACACGCTTGAACTTGTAGTCAGTCATTGGCTTTCAGAAGGCTCTCAGCTTCGATTCCGGCTTGAACGGCCCAGTTCCGGCGCGTCTATCGCAGCCCCCCGGCATATCCAAGGTTCAACTTCGCAACGCCGCGCAGGCACGAAAAAGCCCGCCCCGCACAATGCGGAGCGGGCTTTGTCATGATGACAGTCGCGCTTAGCCCTTCACGGCAGCAGCGACTTCCTCGGCGAAGTTCTCTTCCTTCTTCTCGATGCCTTCACCGACAGCCATGCGGACGAAGCCCGCCAACTTGATGTCGGCGCCCAGAGCCTTGCCCTCGTCTTCGAGCACTTTCTCGACCGTGCGCTCTCCGTCCATGACGAAGATTTGGGTGGCCAGAACGCTTTCCTTGAAGAATTTCTGCATGCGACCTTCGACCATCTTGTCGACGATGTTTTCCGGCTTGCCGGACTCCAGAGCTTCGGCTTTCAGCATGTCACGCTCCTTGGTCACGACAGCCTCGTCCAGATCGTCGACCGTGTTGGCGAGCGGGGACGTGGCGGCGACGTGCATGGCGATCTTCTTCGCCAGATCTTCCAGCTTGGCGGCGTCGCCGGACGACTCGAGCGCGACCAGCACGCCGATCTTACCCATGTCCGTCGCAACGGCATTGTGGATGTAAGAGGCCACGATGCCTTCGCTCACTTCCAGCTTTTCCATGCGGCGGAAAGTCATGTTCTCGCCGATGGTGCCAACCAGCTCGGTTAGGTGATCCGTGACGCTTTTGCCGCCTTCCAGCTCAGCGGATGCGAGGGCTTCGGAGCTGTCGACGTCCAGGCCACGTTTGGCGATCTTGGCGACAGCGGTCTGGAAGATTTCGTTGCGCGCCACGAAGTCGGTCTCGGAGTTGACCTCGACGACGACGCCTTTGGTTCCGGCAGTCGCAGCAGCGACCAGACCTTCGGCAGCGACGCGAGAGGCCTTCTTGTCCGCCTTGGCGATGCCCTTCTTGCGCAGCCAATCGACGGCGGCTTCCATGTCGCCATTGTTCTCGTTGAGGGCCTTCTTGCAGTCCATCATGCCTGCGCCGGTTTTGTCGCGCAGCTCTTTGACCATTGCAGCTGTGATCGCCATGGGTCTCTCCATTCGTGAAAACCCCGGAGCCAGTCCGGGGTGGTATGTCTGAGGGTGTTCGCGCCGCAGATAGGGGCGGCGCGTGACGTTTTAAAGACGCCCCGCCAGATGACGGGGCGCAAAGGCTTTAGGAGGCAGCGTTGAGCGCATCCTGGTCGACCTTGGCGCGCGGCGTTCCGCCGGCCAGCAGGTCCTTGGCTTGCTGACGGAAATCGCCGTCCTTGAGCTTGCCGTTCAGGTCGAGCGCTTCGTCGATCTCCGCGACCTTCTCGTCCGACAAGTTTGCCAGGACTTCCAGCGAGTTGATGCCGGCAGCCTCGAGCTTTTCCTTGTAGACCGGACCGATGCCATCGATCAGGGCGATGTCTTCCAGCGTCGGAGCGACATCAGCCATCTGCACGGAAGTGGCTGGCTCGGTGGACAGCGCTTCAGTGGCAGGGCTCGGCGCCGGGTCGGATGCGGCTTCGGCCATTTCAGCGGCCACGGCTTCCTCTTCGGCGGGAACCGTGTCTGCCATGTTTAGTGCCATCTCTTCGGGAGCTTCGGCAGCGCCGAGGTCCACACCTACGGAAGCAGCGGCTTCGGTCATGCCGTCCAGAACGGCGTCGGCCATGAGTTCGCAATAGAGCTGGATGGCGCGCGCGGCATCGTCATTGCCCGGGACGGGAATGTCGGCTTCGGACGGATCGCAGTTCGTATCGAGGATGGCGACGACCGGGATGCCCAAACGGCGGGCTTCCTTGATGGCGATGGACTCCTTGTTGGTGTCGATCACAAACATCAGGTCGGGCTTGCCGCCCATGTCCTTGATACCGCCCAGCGTGCGGTCGAGGCGCTCGCGCTCACGCGCTAGGTTGAGCAGTTCCTTCTTGGTCAGACCCGCATCGTTGGGGTCCATGGCGTCCAATTCCTTGAGACGTGTGATGGAGCCGGAAACAGTCTGCCAGTTGGTCAGCATACCGCCGAGCCAGCGGTGGTTGACGTAATACTGGGCGCAGCGCTGTGCGGCCTGTGCAATCGGCTCGGACGCGGCGCGCTTGGTGCCGACGAACAGAACGCGGCCACCCTTGGCGGCAACGTCGCGGACTTCCTTCAGCGCCTGGTGCAGCAGCGGAACCGTCTGGGACAGGTCGAGAATATGAATGTTGGAGCGGGCGCCGAAGATGTACGGGGCCATTTTCGGATTCCAGCGGTGTGTCTGGTGACCGAAGTGGACGCCTGCTTCGAGCAGCTGGCGCATGGAAAAGTCGGGAAGAGCCATTGGATATCTCCTTCTTCCGGTTAGCCTATGTGCGGGGTTGAGAGGCTTGAGCCTCACCGGAACCGGCATCTGCGCTATATGCACAGGGCCGAACCCGCACGCGAATTGATGCGGCGCGCCATAACAGCTTCGCCCGAGGCCGCAAGCAAAGATTTCAGCGAATGGACAGAGCGCGGGCCGCGCCTAGGCGGCGATCTCCTCGATCGTCTCGATGACCCGGTTGGCCTTCAGCGCCTTGCGGACATTCGGGTCGATCGCCCAGTTGCCCTGCAGCTGCCAGCGGGCTTCACGGTCCTCGCCCAAGGGTGCTGTCAGTTCGATGACACCCGAATGGAGATGGGGCGTGTCACGCAGCTTGCAAAGCAGCGTTTCCAATTCGTCCAGCGTTTGCGGCGACGAATTGCGGAGTCGGATGCGCAGCCCCTTGGGCGGCGGGGCATCCGACCGATCCCCCGCTTTTGCCGAGAGTAGCCGCACGGACTGAGCAAAAAAGCGCGTATCGCCCCCTTCCCCTTCCACACGGGCTTCGCAGATCACTGCATTGCCAACCGTCATGACATCGCGTTTCGCGAACAGGAGATCCTCCCGGACGAACAATTCGAACTCGCCGGACGGGTCCGACAGGCCGAGATAGGCAAAGCGCTTGCCATGCTTGGAGCTTCGCTCCTGCCGACGCCGGACGATGCCCGCGACCCGGAAATTCTTCTGTCCCTTGGCCACAAGATCTTCCAGACGATCGCTGGCAACGATGCTCTCCCCGGCTTCGGCCAAATGGCTGTCCAAAGGGTGGCCGCCGAAATAGAAGCCCACCGAACCCAGTTCGTGCTCCAGCGTCTCGATCGTGGACCAGTCCGGGCGGACGGTCAGGTCCGGGTCGGGCGTCGCTTCCTCGATACCGCCGAACAGATTGACCTGCGCAGACTCACGTTCCTCGGCCGCCAACGCCCCGACCTTCTGCAGCATCTCGGCCGAAGCCAGTGCCGTGGAGCGCGAAACGCCCAGGCAGTCGAACGCTCCTGCCCGCGCGAGGTTCTCGATAGCGCGCTTGTTGACGATGCGCATGTCCACGCGTCGCGCAAAGTCGTAGATGTCGGAGAACGGTCCGCCCGCTTCGCGCACATCGACCAGATGCTTCATCGCTTCGAGACCGACATTCTTCAGCGCGCCCAGTGCGTAGAGCACCTTGCCGTCCAAGACGTCGAAATCGGCCATGGAGCGGTTTACGCAGGGCGGCAGCACCTCGACGCCGATGCGCTTGGACTCCTGAAAGAAGAAGGCCAGCTTTTCCGCCACGCTGAGATCGAGGCTCATGATCGCAGCCATGAAGTGCGCCGGATGCAACGCCTTTAGGTAGGCCGTCTGAAAGGAAATCAGCGCATAGGCGGCGGCGTGGGACTTGTTGAAGCCATAGCCCGCAAACTCGTTCACCAGATCGAAAATGCGCGCCGCGTGCTCGCGGTCCGTGCCGCGCTCGACCGCGCCGTCGATGAACTTGTCCTTCTGGCGGTCCATCTCCGCCTGGTCCTTCTTGCCCATGGCACGGCGGAGCAGGTCGGCATCCCCGAGGGAGAAACCTGACAGGATCTTGGCGATCTCCATCACCTGCTCCTGGTAGATAATGATGCCGTATGTCTCCTTCAGCAGCTCTTCGAGCTGCGGATGAGGATAGGCGATCTCCTGCCTCCCGAACTTGCGCTCGATGAAGTCAGGAATGTTGCGCATCGGACCCGGACGGTAGAGCGAAATGATAGCGGTCAGCTCTTCGATGGAGTCCGGCTCAAGCTTCCGGAGCGCGTCGCGCATTCCTGAGCTTTCCAGCTGGAACACGCCTGCTGTGTAGCCCTTCGCCAGAGGCTCGTAAGCGGCCTTTTCAGTCGTGCTGACTGTCGCCAGATCGATGTCGACACCGTCCTTGCGCAGCAGTTTCAGGCAACGGTCCAGAACCGTGAGGGTCTTAAGACCGAGAAAGTCGAACTTCACCAGACCCGCCTTCTCCGCCCACTTCATGGTGAACTGCGTCGCTGGTATCTCGGAGCGGGGGTCGCGGTAGAGCGGGACCAGCTCGGTCAGCGGGCGGTCCCCGATCACGACACCTGCGGCGTGTGTCGACGCATTCCGGTACAGCCCTTCAAGAGACAGCGCCGTGTCGAGCAGGGATTTCACAGTCGGGTCGGAACGCCGGGCGTCTTGGAGCGCAGATTCCATGTTGATGGCTTGCGCGAGCGTGACGGGATCGGCCGGATTGTTCGGCACGAGTTTGGCAAGCCGGTCGACCTGCCCCAGCGGCATCTGCATGACGCGGCCGACATCCCGCACGACGGCGCGGGCCTGCAATGTCCCGAAAGTAATGATCTGCGCGACCTGACCGTCGCCGTACTTACGGCGGACATAGTCGATGACCTCACCACGGCGCTCCTGGCAGAAGTCGATATCGAAGTCAGGCATTGAGACACGTTCGGGGTTGAGGAACCGCTCGAACAGCAGCCCGAACCGCAGAGGGTCGAGATCGGTGATCGTCAAGGCCCAGGCCACGACCGAGCCCGCGCCGGAGCCCCGCCCGGGTCCCACGGGTATATCCTGTTGCTTGGCCCATTTGATGAAGTCCGAAACGATCAGAAAATAGCCGGGGAATCCCATCTGGGTGATGATGCCCAGTTCATAGTCGAGCCGGTCGAAATAGGCTTGGCGGGGTTCGGCCAGTTCGATCTGCGCCAATCGGGCCTCCAGCCCTTCCCGGGCCTGATCCGCCAGAATATCCGCTTCCGATTGTGACCCGTCACCGAAATGCGGCAGGATCGGGTCGCGCTTGCTGGATTTGACCGCGCAACGCTGCGCGATGACCAACGTGTTCTGCAATGCTTCCGGCAAGTCTTCGAAGAGGTTCAGCATCTCTTCGGTGGATTTCAGATAGTGTCGAGGCGTGAGCTTGCGACGGTCTTCCTGCAGCACATAAGTGCTCTCACTCATGGCCAGTAGCGCGTCGTGAGCGTAGAACATTTCCGGCCCGAGGAAGTAGGGATCGTTCGTGGCGACGATCGGCAGGCCGCGCTCATAGGCAAGATCGAGCAGCGCAGGTTCCGTCACGGCCTGCTGCGGCGTGCCGTGGCGTTGCAATTCGACATAAAGCCGGTTGGGAAACAAGCCCTGCAACGTGTCGAGCCAGCGATCCGCTTCGTCCGGACGGCCGGCGGCGATCAACCGGTCAAGGGCGCTGTCGCTGCCGCCCGTCAAGGCGATCACACCGTCCGTTCGTCCTGAAAGAGCGCTCAATTTGACGTGCGGAAGGTCCGTCGGCTCCACATCCAGGAACGCAAAGGAAGACAACGCCATGAGATTGTCATAGCCGGTCTGGTCTTGCGCGAGCAGAACAAGAGTCCCGTCTGGGTCACGCCGGAACTGACCCGGCTGACGTTCGCCCTCCAGATCGAGGGTCAGCGTCACGCCTATGATCGGCTGAACGCCCGCGCCGCTCATGATTTCGGAAAATTCGAGCGCACCGCAGAGATTGTTGGTGTCTGTTAGCGCAATGGCGGGCTGCTTGTACTGGGTCAGCCGCGCCGCCGTGTCCTTCATCTTCAACGCCCCTTCCAGCATGGAATAAGGCGAGCGCATGCGCAGATGGACGAAGTCACGGATCATATTTTCGACTACCCTCCGAGAACCATCATCCAGACCGACATCATGGTGACGAACGCTGCCAGCACGATAGCGGCGCCAATGTCCTGTGCGAACTGCTTGAGCATGGTTATCCCCTTCTCTCTTCAACCTGTTGCCACTTTGTTCTGTTCTGTCTTTGTTCCAGAGTCAACACGGTAGGAATTGTTTCCCTGATTCGAACTCTGGCTTGTGGATAAGCGGTGGCACTCTTGAACGCCTGCAAGTGTCCCCGCACAGCAAGTGCATGAGCACCCTGTTCCGACCCCGAACCGCCACTGCGCTGATCATCGCGAACATGATCGGGACGGGGGTGTTCACCTCGCTGGGCTTCCAGCTGATGGACATCAGCTCACCCTTCGCCATCCTGATGCTCTGGTTTGTCGGCGGCCTCGCCGCGCTTTGCGGCGCGCTGAGCTATGCGGAGCTTGGAACACGTCTGCCACGCTCCGGGGGCGAGTATAATTTTCTCGGAGAAATCTATCATCCGGCCGCTGGGTTCGTGTCGGGCTGGGTGTCCGCCACCATCGGCTTCGCCGCCCCCATCGCTGCCGTCGCCCTCGCCTTCTCCGACTATGGCAGCGCGCTCTTTCCGGCACTCGATACGCCGTCAGCCAAGACCATCGTAGCGCTGGCCTTGGTTCTTGGCATGACGGTACTTCACGGACGCTCTCACCGCGTGTCCGGAGCCACCCAGAACGGGTTCACGATCGTAAAGGTCGTCCTGATTGCGGCGTTCTGCGTGGCGGGACTGACACTCGTCCCAGACCCGCAGCCGATCAGCTTTCAACCTGAACCGGAGAGCTGGTCGGACATCCTATCTCCCGGTTTTGCCGTGTCGCTGATCTACGTGTCCTACGCCTACACAGGCTGGAACGCAGCGACCTACATCACAGGAGAACTCGAACAGCCGCAACGCTCCCTGCCCCGCATTCTTCTCGGCGGAACGCTCGTCGTGGCGGTCCTCTACATCCTGCTCCACATCGTCTTCCTGCGGGCCGCACCGATGGATGCAATGCGCGGAGAGGTAGAGATCGGATATATCGCCGCGCGGGGCATCTTTGGGGAAGACGGAGGCCGCATCGCCGGGGCCATGCTTGCCCTGCTGCTCATCAGTACCGTGTCGGCCATGACGCTCGCCGGACCGCGCGCTCTGCAAGCCATCGGACAGGATTTTCCCGCGCTTCGCTGGCTCGGCCGGACAAACGCGGATGGCATTCCCCGAAACGCGATTTGGATGCAGACTGCCGTCGCGGTCTTCTTCGTCCTGACGCAGACCTTTGAAACCATCATCGTCTTTGCAGGCAGTCTCCTGGCCTTCAACAGCCTGCTGGCCGTGCTCGGACTGTTTGTGTTGCGATGGAAACGACCCGCAGACGATCTGTCGTTCCGTGTCCCGGTCTACCCCGTCGTGCCGTTGGTCTACCTCGCCATAACGGCTGTCACGCTGGCTTACATTGCCGCGACCTCGCCTCGAACGGTCCTGGCGGGGCTGTTGCTGATCGGGGTCGGGCTGGCCTTCTACGGGATCAGTAGGAGACTGGCGCAGGATTGAACGGCACGACCATGCCTTCGCGCACGGTCAGCAGGCGGTCCATATAGCTGGCGAGCTGCATGTTGTGCGTCGCCACGAGGGCGGCGACGCCTTCCTGACGGGTGAGCTGGTAGAGCTGATCGAACACGGCGGAACTGGTCGCCGGATCCAGATTGCCTGTCGGCTCATCCGCGAGCAAGACCTGCGGCCGGTTGGAGAGGGCGCGGGCGATAGCGACGCGCTGCTGTTCGCCGCCGGACATCTGGCTCGGCCGGTGGCTCATCCGCTCTCCCAGTCCCATGGCGATCAGCAGGCGCTGCGCTTCAGCCTTGGCCTCGCGAGAACCACGTCCCGCAATCATCTGCGGGATCATGACGTTCTCTTCGGCCGAGAACTCCTTCTGGAGGTGATGGAACTGATAGACCATGCCGATCCGCTGGCGACGTATCGCCGTCCGTTCATCATCCGCGAGCTTCAGGCATTCCCGTCCATTGATGAAGACTTCGCCGGAGTTCGGCTTCTCCAGCAAACCCGCCGCATGAAGCAACGTCGACTTGCCGGAGCCGGAAGGACCGATCAGTCCGACCATTTCCCCCGGAAAGATATCGATGTCGGCGCCTGCAAGCACCTTCAGCAGGCCTTCGCCCGACTTGTAGGCCCGGTGGAGGTTCCGGACAGAAAGAACCGGCCTAATCATAGCGGAGCGCCTCGACGGGATCGATCTTCGAAGCTTGCCAAGCCGGCCAGAACACGGCGAGCGCGGAGATCAGGAATCCCCAAAGCGCGACGGACGCGACCTCGGACCAGATGATCTTGACCGGAATGCGGTCGGTCAACTGGTAGACGTCCTGCGGAAAGAGCTGAACGCCCATCAGCCGCTCGATGAAGAGCTGGATCGGGTAGAGATTCAGGCAGAACAGAACCCCGACGATCAGCCCCATCAGCGTTCCCAATATGCCGACTGTCGCCCCGCTCATCAGGAAGATGCGCAGAATGCCGCCGCGCGTCGTGCCGATGGTTCGCAGGATCGCGATGTCCCGCGACTTGTTCTTCACGAGCATGATCATGGATGCAAGGACCGGGAATGCGGCGATGACCACGACGATCATAAAGATCAGCCGCATAGCGATCTGCTCCACGCGCAGTGCGCTGGCCGTGGACTGGTTACGGTCCTTCCAGGTCAGCTGACGGATGCGCTGCCCGGCAGAATCGAAGATCGTCTGGCGGAGATCGTCGATCGCATCCGGATCTTCGAGGCGGAGCTGGACATCCCCGCGGGAAACGCCGCCTTCGAACAACAGCGTCGCTTCTTCCAGATCCATGTAGATGTAGGTCTGATTGGTCACGAACAGGCCGACATCGAAGATGGCCCCGATCGTGTAGGCCTTGCGAACGGGAACCGAACCGGACACGGTCTGGCGCGTGCGTGGGGAATAGACAAGCAGACGGTCCCCGACCTGCAGACCGAGCCCCAACGCCATGGCGGACCCGATCGCGATGGCTTCGTCGGACCCCTGCCCTTCGCCGAGCGAGCGCAAGTCGCCCTGCACGACACCCTCCGCGATCAGTTCGAAATCCATCAGGTTATCACGGTCGATGCCGATGACCTGGGCCAGAGCGAACTCCCCATTCGCCTGCACACCGGTGAAGTGCTGGGTGAACTGGAACGCGTTCTCCACGCCCGGAACGGCCTGCATCCGGGCTTCCAGATCGGCGATCTGCTCTGGCGTCACGCCCGGCTGTGCGGGCTGTACGTAGATGTGGCCTTCGCTGCCTATGGTCAGCCGGATCATGTCGGTGCGGAAACCGTTCATGATGGACATGATGGTAATCATCGCCGCGATGGCGAGCATGATGCAGGTAAAGCTGATAACGGCGATGAAACCCACACCGCCCTGGCTCTTCTTGGCGCGCAGATATCGCATCGCGATCTTGCGCTCCACGCCGCCGAAGGGCGCGTTCTGAGTCACGGCGGTCATGAAATTAGCTGGCCAGCTTTTGCAGCGCAGCGTCGGGAGACAGGTTTTCGCGCTCGCCCGTCTTGCGGTTCTTGACCTCGACCACCCCGTCCTTGAGCCCGCGCGGGCCGATGATGACCTGCCAGGGCAGGCCGATCAAATCCATGCGTGAAAACTTCACACCGCCCCGGTCCGACGTATCGTCGTAGAGCGGGTCCAACCCGGCCTCGGCGGCTTTGGCGTAGAAGTCCTCGCAGGCTGCGTCGCAAGCTTCGTCACCGCTGCGCATATTGACGATTCCGACCCCGAAAGGCGCGACCGACTTCGGCCAGACAATGCCGTTTTCGTCATGCGAGGCTTCGATGATTGCGCCGACCAGACGTGAGACGCCAATTCCGTAGCTGCCCCCGTGAATCGTATGCGGCTTGCCGTCCTGCCGCATGACCTCAGCACGCATTGGCTCGGAATACTTGGTCCCGAAATAGAAGATGTGGCCAACTTCGATGCCTCGCGCCGCCATCTTCTTGTCGTCCGGCAGGGCGTCATAGGCGGCTTGGTCGTGCATCTCGTCCGTGGCGGCATAGAGCGCCATGCGCTTGTCGACATGTTCGGACAGGTCGCTTTCAAAGTCCACGTCGCCGGGCGGGCTCATTTCCACCAGGTCGCGGTGGGCGAAGACGCCGCTTTCCCCGCTTTCGGCCAAGATCACGAACTCATGGGACAGGTCGCCGCCAATAGGCCCCGGGTCGGCCTTCACGGGAATGGCCTGGATGCCCAGACGGGCAAACGTGTTCAGATAGGCAACGAACATCTTGTAGTAGGAGCGTCGGGCCTCGGTCTCGTCGATGTCGAAGCTGTAAGTGTCCTTCATCAGGAACTCGCGGCCCCGCATCACGCCGAAGCGGGGACGGCGTTCATCCCGGAACTTCCACTGGATGTGATAGAGCAGTTTCGGCAGGTCCTTGTAAGACCGTACGGACGAGCGGAAAATGTCCGTGATCATGTCCTCATTGGTCGGACCGTAAAGCATTTCGCGGTCGTGCCGGTCCGTGATCCGAAGCATTTCCGGGCCGTAGGCATCGTAACGCCCTGTCTCGCGCCATAACTCAGCCGACTGGATCGTCGGCATCAGCATTTCGACGGCACCGGCCTTGTCCTGCTCTTCGCGCACGATCGCCTCGATACGCTTCAGCACCTTGTGACCGAGCGGAAGCCAGCTGTAGATCCCCGCGCTGTTCTGGCGAACCATGCCTGCCCTGAGCATCAGCTGGTGGCTGGCAATCGTCGCGTCCGACGGGGTCTCTTTAAGCAGAGGCAGAAAATAGCGTGAGAGTCGCATAGGCCGCGCTTAACGACGGCAAACAGGCGCGGCAAGCGAGGGCTTGCAGGCAAATTCGCGAACTATGTCCGGTCGATGCCCATCCAGCGACCGAGCCGCTCCCAGGTCAGCCAGTCGCCCGTGACGACAAGCCAGGTCAGGATGAAAAACACGATGGCGAGTCCGGTCGTCCAGAGCAGACGCTTGCCCATCGAAGGCTGTGTCGGCGCACCCGGTTCGGTACCATGCTCGACCGCGTTTTCCTCGGCCTGCCCGCGTATTCCAATAGGCAATACTATGAAGAGGGCCAGCCACCAAAGAATCAGGAAGGTCGCAAGTCCCGTGAACCAGTTCATGTCCTGTCCCTAGTGGGCGTCCTTGGGTGTTTCCATGAGTTCGATCAGCACACCGCCGCTGTCTCCTGGATGGAGGAATATGACCAGCGTGCCGTGCGCTCCGATGCGAGGCTCGTTCAACACGCGCATCCCCTTCTGCTCCATCTCCGCCTTGGCGGCGTATATGTCGTCGACCTCGAAGCAGACATGGTGCTGCCCGCCCTTAGGGTTGCGCTCCAGATACTTTGTGATGGGTGAGCTATCGCCGTATGGCTCGATCAATTCGACTTGGCCCGACGGCAGGTTGACGAAGGCGTAGCTGACCCCTTGAGGCGGAAGTGGCTTGGGGTCAGTGATATCGGTCGCGCCCAGCACATCGCGGTAGAAGGCAATCGCCTTGCGAATGTCCGGCACGGCAACGCCGACATGGTTCAACGGCCCGATCATGTCAGGCCGCCTTTCTCACGATATGGGCGTGGATTTCGACGACAGCGCGCTTGCCGGTCCGGTCGCGCACCACGCGCTTAACTCGCCCACGGATCTTGTCCTCGATCGCATCCTCGTCCGTGCGCCCTCGCTTGGGGAGCTCGCGGAAGGCCTCTTCCGCCGCATCGCTGACGGCGTCGAGCAGGTCGTCCAACACCTCTCCGTCCGCACCTTCCGGAAATCCGACGATGCGCGGCTCGGGCCCGCTGACCAGACGTCCGGCCTCATCCACGACGACGCTGACGCCGACATGCCCCGCATAGGCCATTTTCTTTCGCAGGCGCAGGCCGTCATCCGTGGCCGACACGATGGCACCGCCGTCTTCGTGGAGTCGTCCCGATGGAACTATGTCGACCACTTTAGGTCCGTTGGGCGCAAGGCGCATCATCTCGCCATTGCGGCCAGGCATGGATTTTCGCGCACCAACGTCCTTGGCGAAGCGCGCATGTTCCAGAAGGTGCCGCCGTTCGCCGTGCACGGGCACCGCGATTTCGGGCCGGACCCACTCATACATGCGGCGGAGTTCGTCCCGATTGGGGTGACCGGATACGTGGATAGGACGGTCCTTCTCGGTCACGATCTCCACCCCGTCATCGGCCAAGGCGTTCTGGAGCGCGAATATGCCCCGCTCGTTGCCCGGAATGATCTTCGAGCTGAAGACGACCAGATCGCCCTTCTTGAAGGAGACGGTCCGGTGATTGCCTTCCGCAATGCGCGACAGCGCTGCGCGCGGTTCGCCCTGACTGCCCGTGCAGAGGTAGAGGACGTGACCGGCCGGCATGGCAGCCGCCTCGTCTTCGGACAGGATATGGCCGACATCGGACAGCATGCCTACGGCCTTGGCAGCCGCCGTCATGCGTTTCATGGACCTCCCGATCAGGCAGACGGAGCGGTTGTTCTCCTTGGCTGCATACATGACGGACTGCAGGCGGGCCACGTTGGAAGCGAAGGTCGCGACCGCGATGGCCTTGCCGGGATGTTCACCGATCAGTTTGGTCAGCTCTTCGCGCACGCCCTCTTCGGACCCGGACTCTCCGGGCGAGAAAACATTCGTGCTGTCGCAGATCATGGCGAGCACGCCTTCATCGCCGAGCGCTTTCAAGGCTGCCTCGTCCACCCCGTCGCCAATCTGCGGGTTGGGATCGATCTTCCAGTCGCCTGTATGAAGGACCGTGCCCAGATCGGTCCGGATCGCCAGGGCGTTGGGCTCCGGAATCGAATGTGTCAGGGTGATGAGGTCGAACCGGAACGGGCCGAGATCGAACCCACCTTGCAGTGGAATCTCGATCAGCTCCACCTCGTCCAGCAATCCGGCTTCCGCCAGACGGTCCTTGACCAGCCACATGGTGAAGGGTGTTGCATAGACAGGGCATCGCAGACGCGGCCAGAGCCGGGCCAGTGCACCCATATGGTCCTCGTGGGCATGGGTCAGGACGATGCCCAGAAGATCGTGGCGGCGGTCCTCGATGAACTCCGTGTCGGGCATGATGATGTCCACGCCGGGCGTATCCGCATTCCCAAAGGTCACGCCTAGGTCGACGATCACCCATTTGCGCCGACCAGGCTTGCCGTGCCCGAACAGGTTAAGGTTCATGCCGATCTCGCCGGACCCGCCGAGCGGCAGGAAGACGAAGTCTTTTTTGGGTTCAGCCATGGCGTTTGTTCAACTTCCAGATCTCCAGCAGGCCGCGGATCGTCAGATCCGCGTCGAAGTGCTGAATCGTTTCACTTGCCCCTTCGAAAAGGCTGGCAACGCCTCCGGTTCCCACGACGGTGAAGTCCCGGCCATCTTCTTCCACGATACGCCGGACCAAACCGTCGATCAGCCCGATATAGCCCCAGAACACACCGCTTTGCATGGCGGAGACCGTATCGCGGCCGATTACCGCGTCGGGCTTGCGGATGGCGATGCGTGGCAGCTGTGCGGCTGCCTCGTGCAAGGCCCGCATGGACAGGTTGATGCCTGGTGCGATGATGCCCCCTTCGAAGTAGCGGTCCGCCGAAACCACATCGAAGGTCGTGGCCGTTCCGCTGTCGATCAGGATCAGGGGACCCTCATAACGCACGGCCGCTCCGAGCGCATTCACGAGCCGGTCCGCACCGACCTGGTTGGGATTGTCAAGCCGGACCTGGATGCCGAGGTCAGTTTCAGGTTCGCCAACGATCATCGGCTCCACATCCATGTGGCGCCGGGCCAGGTTGCGCAGGTTGAAGAGCGACTGCGGAACCACGGTGGAAATGACACAGTCCGAGATTTTCCCGAAATCGAGACCCGCCATGTTCATGAGCTGATAAAACCAGACCGCAAACTCGTCGGCGGTCCGCGCCGGGTCGGTCGCGATGCGCCATTGTCCGGCCCATCTCTCGCCATCGTGAATGGCGAAGAGCGTGTTCGTATTGCCGCTGTCGATGACCAGAAGCATGAGCTAACCGAATGAGACGTCGCCAGCGTGGACGCGCTCCTTCGTGCCATCCGGCAGCGTCATGCACAACGCCCCGTCCAATCCCAAATCGGTGAATGTCCCTGTAAGGCCGTTGACAGTAATCGTCCGTCCCAAATGGTGCGCACATTCAAGCCAAGCCTCGCGGATTGCGCCGAAGCCGACTGCGCGGAGCGTATCGATGCGGGCTTCCACATGGCGGGACAGCAGGGCGAGCAGCGCACTGGCCCCCGTGAAGAGGGGCTCGGGCGCTTCCAGGGCTTTTGGGGACATCTCGGCCACAAGGTGCGTCGCCGGGTAAGGCAAGCCTTCCGGGTGCGAAACCAGATTGATGCCGATGCCGATGAGCAGTGCGTCCGGTTCGCGCTCCACAAGCAGACCGCTGACCTTGGCGCCGCCGATCATTGCATCGTTCGGCCATTTCAAGGTGACGGGCCGGACGGGATCGTAGGCGAGAAGCGTATCCACGATGGCCACCGCCGCCGCGAAGCCGACCAACGCCGCCTGGCCAGGTGGCGAACGGTCCGGGAGCAGCAGAGTGGCATAGAGGTTACCGGACTCGCTCGTCCAGCGCCGGTCCCGGCGGCCGCGCCCCGCTGACTGCCGGTCGGCGCGAACCCAGAGCGGACCGGTTTCCCCAGTCATGAGGAGCCTGCGCGCTTCGTCCTGCGTCGAGCCGACGCTGTCGAGATGAATGAAGCGCAAGGCTTAGAAAAGAGCTGCAGCGGCGCTGTCGATCATTCCCTGTACGGGCAATGTCACGAAGGGCAGCGCGATCAGGAGCAGGAGGACGAGACCGGAACCTGTCGTGATCCAGCGAAGAGAGCGCGGGGCGGCGACGAATTCCTGAACGGGCTCGTCGAACCACATCGTCTTGATGACGCGCAGATAGTAGAAGGCTCCGATGACCGACGCGACCAGCGCCGCAACGACCAGCCACCACAGTCCTGCATCGATAGCCGGCCAAAAGGCGAATAGCTTGCCGAAGAAGCCCAATAGCGGCGGAATGCCCATCAGCGAGAAGAAGAAGGCCGTCATGATAATCGCCATGGGACGGTTGGTCTGCGAGAGACCGGACAGGTCCGAGATCTGCTCGACCATGCCGTTGCGGATGCGCATCTGAAGGATGGCGGAAAACACCCCGATCGACGTCACGACGTAGATCGTCATGAAGATCAGCATGCCTTTCAGACCGAACATCGTTCCGGCCGCCAGCGGTACAAGAGCGTAACCCATATTGGCAATCGACGAGTAGGCCATCAGGCGTTTGATGTTGGTCTGGCTGAGCGCGCCTATGGCACCGACGAACATGGAGACGAGCGCTAGCGAGGCCACGATCTGCTGCCACTGATCGAAAATGCCTTCCAGAGGACCGAACAGCAGCCGGGCGATCAATGCCATGGCGGCGAATTTGGGCGCGGAAGCGAAGAAGCCCGTCACGGGCGTCGGAGAGCCTTCGTACACGTCCGGCGTCCACATATGGAACGGCGCAGCGGAAATCTTGAAGGCTAGTCCGCACATCATGAAAACCATGCCGCCGACGACTCCGACGCTCATTCCGTCAGCTTCGATGGAAGCTGCGATCCCGGTGAAATCAAGATGACCGGTGAAGCCGTAGATGAGCGAGGCTCCGTAGAGGAGCAGCCCCGACGACAGCGCACCCAGAACGAAGTATTTCAGACCCGCTTCCGAGGAACGCAGGCTGTCCCGGTTGAAAGCCGCCATGATGTAAAGCGACAGCGCCTGCATCTCGAGACCGATATAGAGGGCGAGCAGATTGTTGGCGCTGACCATGATGGACATGCCGAGCACGGCGTAGATCATTAGAACGGAGAACTCGAACCGGTCCAGTTTTTCCGCCTTGAAGTAGGGCCGCGTGAAAACCAAGGCGAGCGCCGCGGTCAGCCCGATGATCAGCTTGGAATAATGGCCGAAATCATCGACTACCAACAGGCCGTTGAAGGCTGTGCCCTGTGGTCGCCCCAGCAGGAAGCCGAGCAATGCGTAGGTCACGAACATGGCGATGGCGATCCAGCGCATCACGTCCGCCTGCCGCTCTGATTTCACGAACAGGCTCAAGGCCACGACGAAGATGGTCTGCCCGGCCAGAAGCAGCTCGGGCGCCCAGAGGGTCAACGTTTCCATGCTAGTTCACCTCGCCCAGAGCGGGCACGGCCGTGTCCGCCTGGAATTCGCTAATCAGCTGCAGCACGCTCGCTTCGGTCACGTCGGTGACAAGCGAGGGGTAGACGCCGAGCACGATGGTGAAAATCGCCAGCAGGGCAAGGATCGCCCACTCGCGCACGGTCACGTCGGTGATGACGTCCAGCTTTTCGTTCACTTGCTCGCCGAACACCGTTTCGCGGTAGAGATGCAGCGCGTACATGGCCGACAGGATCATGCCGATGGCCGCACCGGCCGCGACCCATGGATTGACCTGGTAGGCTCCGACCATGGTCAGGATCTCGCCGACGAAGCCGGATGTACCGGGCAGCCCCACATTGGCCATGGTGAAGAGCAGGAAGAAAGCCGCAAAGACCGGCATGCGCTTCACCAGCCCGCCATAGAAGGCGATGTCGCGCGTGTGCATCCGGTCATAGATCACGCCGACACAGAAGAAGAGCGCGCCGGACACCAGCCCGTGGCTGATCATCTGGAAGATGCCGCCCTGGATTCCCTGAAGGTTGAAGGTGAAGATGCCCATGGTCACGAAACCCATGTGGGCGACGGAACTGTAGGCGATCAGCTTCTTCATGTCGGTCTGCCGGTAAGCGACCAGCGAGGTGTAAATGATAGCGATGATCGACAGCGCAAAGATCAGAGGCGCGAACTGTACTGAGGCGTCCGGAAAATAGGGCAGAGAAAAGCGCAGGAAGCCGTATCCGCCCAGCTTCAGAAGGATGCCTGCCAGAATCACCGACCCGGCCGTCGGAGCCTGGACGTGCGCATCCGGCAGCCATGTATGGACGGGCCACATCGGCATCTTGACGGCGAACGACGCGAAGAATGCAAGCCAGAGCCAGGTCTGCACGCCTGCCGGTATATCCAGCTCCTTCAAAGCGCGAATGTCCGTCGTCGCGTTGCCGAACTGCACGCCGCTCTGGGAGTAGAGCCATAGGATGGCCGCCAGCATGAGCACGGAACCGAGCAGCGTGTAGAGGAAGAACTTGTAGGAGGCGTAGACCCGGTTCGCCCCGCCCCATACGCCGATGATGATGAACATCGGAATGAGCACAGCTTCGAAGAAGATGTAGAACAGGATCAGGTCCAGCGCACAGAACACGCCGATCATGAGACTTTCCAGCAGAAGGAAAGCGATCATGTAGTCTGCCTTGCGCGTCTTGATCGACGTCTCGGACGCCAGGATGCAGAGCGGTGTCAGGAACGCCGTCAGAAGGATGAACAGCACGGAGATCCCGTCCACGCCCATGCGGAAGTCGATCCCGCCGCCCAGCCAGGGGGCTTGGTCGACGAACTGGTAACCCGGGTTCGAAGCGTCGAAGTCGATCACAAGCACGACGGAGAGCAGCAGGACGATCAGGCTGACCAGCAGGGCTGTGCGCGGTGCGTTCTTTTCGGTCTGCTCACGTCCGTCTTCGCGGGTGAGCCAGGAGACGAACGCCAGGAACAGCGCGCCGATCAGTGGGATGACGACCAGTGCCGGCAGAATGGGGAGGTTGGAAAACACGGCTCTAGCCCCCCAGTCCGCGAACGCCGATGATAATCAGGACCGATACGCCGACAAGCATCACGAAAGCATAGTGGAACAGCTTGCCGGACTGCAGGCCCGACAGGCGGCGCGACGCCCCGGCCGCGAAGCCCGCAAACCCGTTGGGTCCGAACCGGTCGATGATGCCGACGTCCACGACTTTCCAGAAAATATCGCCCAGACGGCGCGCGCCGCGCACGATGGTCGCATCGTAGATTTCGTCGATGTACCACTTGTTCAGCAAAAAGCGGTAGAGCGGCGAACCGCCTGTACGTTCGACCTCGGCGATGCGGCGCTGCGTGCCGCCCTTCCTGTACATGAAGAAGGCCGTGACGAACCCGATACCCGTTGCAACGAGCGGGGCGAACAGGACCCAGAGCGGATACTTGTGACCGCTGCCGCCTTCATAGCCCTCACCGGCTGCATAAAGATCGCTGGGAGCTGCCGCATAATCCTTGCCCGCACCGGGCAGCGCCCCATGCCAGAAGTCATTGAGATTGTAGCGGAAGCTTTCGTAGAAGACCGCACCGGCCACGATCGCACCGATAGACAGCAGCATGAGCGGGACGCGCATGTTCCACGGGCTCTCATGCGCGTGGGCCAGCGTGTGGTCGTCGCCGCGATACTTGCCGTGGAACGTCATGAAGATGAGACGCCAGCTGTAGAAGCTCGTCATCAACGCTGCGACGAGACCCATCCAGAAGGCAAAGACCGCCGCATTGTTGCCGCCTGCCGCCCCGACTTCGTAGGCCGCTTCGAGGACGAAATCTTTGGAGAAGAACCCTGCAAAACCGATGCCCAGCAGCGGGATACCGACACCCGTGAGTGCGAGCGTGCCAATGATCATGCCCGTGTAGGTCCAGGGAACCTTGCGCCAGATTCCGCCCATCCTGCGCATGTCCTGCTCGTGGTGGAGGGCGTGGATCACCGAACCTGCTCCAAGGAAGAGCAGCGCCTTGAAGAAGGCGTGGGTGAAGAGGTGGAACATCGCCGCATTATAGGCGCCCACACCTGCGGCGAAGAACATGTAGCCCAGCTGCGAACAGGTGGAATAGGCGATGACCCGTTTGATGTCGTTCTGCA
The DNA here is from genome assembly GCA_049647245.1 of Litorimonas sp. Taxonomy (GTDB): domain Bacteria; phylum Pseudomonadota; class Alphaproteobacteria; order Caulobacterales; family Maricaulaceae; genus Litorimonas. The sequence continues at coordinate 200 of JBARXH010000194.1, read as the reverse complement.
CCAGGCCGACCGTCGCGGCGAAGAAGGCCGTGAACGCGCCAAGCGCGGTGATGAAGCCGGAGGTCAGCGGAGCGGCTTCGTAGATCGGAAAGGCTCGGCAGACGAGGAACACACCGGCCGTCACCATGGTGGCGGCGTGAATCAGGGCCGAGACCGGCGTCGGCCCTTCCATGGCATCCGGCAGCCAGACATGAAGGACG
>JBARXH010000193.1:0-2444 GCA_049647245.1 Litorimonas sp. | reverse complement strand
CCCACGGACAGGGCGAAGAGCGTATCCCCGTCCAGCGGCGTATGCGACGGCTGCACGGCGAGGGCGAGCCCGTCCTGCGCCATGACGGCAAGCCGTTTCAGCGCGGACGGCGAAAGCAAGGCATCCGTCAGGACCACGCCGATGACGGTGCTCTGGCCCGCGCCGTCCCCCGGCTCGCGCGCGAAGCGGGACAGCTTGGTGTCGTCCGGGGGCGACCAGCGGTAGCCAGCGGGCGGTTCCGCCCCGCCGAACTCGCCGTCGCGTTCATGAATCCAGGCATGGGGCACGTTCGTTCCGGGCAGAAAGGGAGAGCCGACGGGATTGGCCGCGATCAGCGCGCAGACCGTCGCCGCCCTGCCCCGCTTCTGCCCGCCCCGCTCCTCTTCGCCCGGCTCCTCTCCTGACGGGTTCAGGGCGACCCGCTCGGATGCCACCCCGAACCCGCCCGCATGGGTTCCGGCCGTCGCGCCATGACCCGCGCCCACAGATCCTTCGGGCGATCGGGCCGAGACCGCCGCCAGGGCTTCCGCCCCGAGACGGGCGAAAGGCGGCACCGCGCCCCAGCCCTTGTCGCCGCCATTGGTATTGTCGAACAGGATCGCCGACGGCACGATGGGCGAGACGGGAACGGGTGGCGGCGCGGCCGCAAACCCCACGCCCTGCGCCCCGAGTTCGCGGCAGACCGCGTCGGCGGCCGCCAGGCCGTAGACTGACCCTCCAGACAGCACGACCGCATGAACCCGCTCGATCAATCCGCCGAGCGCCAGCGTGTCGGTCTCGCGCGTGCCCGGACCCCCGCCGCGCACATCGACCGCGCACAATGCGGCCGTATCCGGCAGGATCACGGTAACGCCGGTCTTCACCCGGGCGTCATGGGCGTGGCCGATGCGCACGCCCGGAATGGGCAATGGCGAAGGTCGAACGGAGGTCATGCCGTCCGGCTTAAGGGGGCGGCGGGCCGTAGACAATACGGGGCGCAGGAGGGGCGCAAGGCGGGGCAAACCTTGACTTATCGTGACAGAATTTCCACAATCGGCGGGTTCGAGTCTTTTTCTCGTCTCCTTTCGAAGAATGGAACCGGACATGAGGCGGCGGGATGGCACTCCCGCCGCTTCGCTTTGGCGTGTCTTTCGGCCCGCAAACCCTTGAAACCCATCCCGGACCGTCTAAGTATCCTGCGCTTGCGCGTGCGCCCCCGACCGGAAGGCGCGTGCGTCCACTGACCAGGACTCCGACCGATGCAGAAATTCCCGATGACGCCCGAAGGCCACGCCGCGCTGGAGGCGGAACTCAAGCACCTGAAAACGGTGGAACGCCCGGAGATCATCCAGGCCATCGCCGTCGCGCGCGACCACGGCGATCTGTCGGAGAACGCCGAATACCATGCCGCCAAGGAAAAACAGGGCTTCATCGAAGGCCGCATCCAGGAGCTGGAATCCAAGATGTCCCTGGCGCAGGTGATCGACACGTCCAGCCTGTCCGGCGACAAGGTGACGTTCGGCGCGACGGTCAAGATCGTCAACGAGGACACGGACGAGGAAGCCGCCTACACCATCGTGGGCGAGGACGAGGCCGACGTGAAGCTCGGCAAGATCTCCAACACCAGCCCCATCGCCCGCGCCATGATGGGCAAGGAAGTGGGCGACGTGTTCGAGGTGATCGCCCCCGGCGGCGCCAAGGGCTACGAGATCCTGGATATCGGCTACCCGTCCTAGGGGCGGCCGCCATGCGGCTGGTCGTTGTCAGCGATGGCCGCCGCGGCATCGAGAACCAGGCCTTGGGTCTGGCCGAAGCGGTGGCGGACCTCGTACCCGGCGAATCCACCGGGTCCTGCGAGATCCTCACCGCGCGGCTCAACCCCCGGCCGAGCTTCGCCGCCCTTCCCCCGTCCCTGCAGCTGATCGCCCGGCGCGACTACGGACTGCCGGAGGCGGATCTCGTCATCGGGTGCGGGCGGCAGGCCGTCGCCGCCCTCATCGCCCTGAAGCGGATGCGCTCTTCCGCGTTCACTGTCTTCGTGCAGGACCCGCGCGTGGAACCGTCGCGTTTCGACCTGGTCGTCGCGCCGGAGCATGACGGGCTGAACGGACCCTTCGTCGAGACCATGACCGGATCGCCCAACCGGGTCACACGGGAGCGCATCGTCACGGAAACGCTGCGCCATGCCGCGCGGCTGGCGACGCTGCCGCGCCCGCGCGCGCTGATCGCCGTCGGCGGGGATAGCCGGACGCACCGCATGGACGACGCCTCAGTCCGGGCGCATCTGGACGCGGCAAGGGCGCTTCTGGCTCAGGGCTACAGCCTTCTCGTGACCACGTCGCGGCGGACTTCGGACGCGGCCCGGGGCGCGTGGGAGGCGCTCGGCGCGCAAGAACCCCGCCTCTGGCTGCACACGCCGGACAGTTCCGGCGACAATCCCTATTTCGCGTTTCTCGGAGGCGCGG
>JBARXH010000192.1:0-3796 GCA_049647245.1 Litorimonas sp. | reverse complement strand
ATCATGGCGGGCGATGCGCAGACAGGCGTGCAGATCATGCAGATGGAGCGGGGTTTGGATACGGGCGACGTGCTTCTGTCGGAGACGGTCGACATCCGCCCGGACGACACGGCCGCGACCCTGTCGGACCGTCTGGCGCGCGTCGGCGCGGAGATGTGGCCGCGCGTGCTCGGCGCGGTGGAGCGCGATGCGACCCGGCCGTCGCCGCAGCAGGGGGAGCCGACCTACGCCCACAAGATCGACAAGGCGGAAGCCCGCCTCGACTGGATGCGCCCGGCCGTGGAGCTGGAGCGACGGGTGCGCGGGCTCGCTCCCTTCCCCGGCGCGTGGTGCGAGATCGCGGGCAAGCGGGTGAAGGTGCATCTGGCGCGCGTCGAACCGGTCCCGGCGCAATCCGGCACGGCGCGCCCCGGCGAGGTTCTGGACGACGATCTACTGATTGCCTGTGGCGAGGACGCGCTGCGGCTCCTGAGCGTGCAGCCGGCCGGAAAGGGTAAAATGGACGCGGGCGCTTTCAATCAAGGCGCGCGGGTGGCCAAGTGCGACATTTTATCCTAAGCTAAAATGATGAGCAGAAAATTCGAAGACTATCACGGCTACAACATCGTCTACAATGACAGCGGAGCGCGCCTCCTGACCGGGGATGGCGGCCTCGCCAATCCCGAAACGTTCGACGGGCTGGACAGCGCCAAGGCGTGGATCGACCAGCATCTGGGCGCGCTGAAGGAAGAGCGCCGCGCCGCCCATATCGGCACGGCCGAGGGCTATCTGGAGGCGCTGAACACGCAGACGCCCAACCAGAAGGAATACACCATGCTGAGCGCCCATGCCGCCGCGCCGGAGCGCCGCATGACGGCCAAGCAACTCGCCGACCTCGTCGGCTGGAAGCGCGACACCTCCGCCAAGGCCCACTACAGCAAGCTGGGCCGGCGCCTCGCCGAGCAGCTGGACCTCGACATCGACGCCACCGACAGCCAGAGCCCCATCCGCGCCATCGCCAAGCTGGACGAAAGCACGGACGAATGGGTGATGCACGAGGAACTGGCCGACGCGGTCGGCCAGTATTCGATGGCCTAAGCCTCTTTCGCACCGGCCGGGGAGTCTGATACGCCGCGCGCGATTCAGGGCGCACAGCGTGCGCCGTCCCCGTGCGGAGCGCAGCCGGACATGACCGAACTCTTGAACATGGTCGGAGCCATCGCGACCATGATGATGGGCGCGATGGGACTGTTCGCCCCCCGCATGGCCGCCGACTTCAGCGGCCTGAAAGCCTTGACCCCGACCGGGCAATCCGAATTCCGCGCAACCTATGGCGGCCTGTTCGTCGCCATGGGCATCGTGCCTTTGCTGACAATGCACCCGCTGGCGTTTGCGACGGCGGCCCTGTGCTGGATGGGGGCTGCCGCGGGGCGCATCGTCTCGGTCGCTCTCGATGGAGCGCTCACCCCGAAGAACATCGGCGCGGTCGCGTTCGAAAGCGCTTTCGCGCTCTTGCTGATCGTCGGCGCACCCTGGGCGGCGCTGATCTGATGCCGAGATACAAACTCACCCTCGAATATGATGGCGGGCCGTTCATGGGCTGGCAGTGGCAGGACCACGGGCCGAGCGTGCAGGGCGCGATCGAGGACGCGGCCGGCCGGCTCGATCCCGACGCCTCGGAAGTCTACGGCTCCGGCCGGACGGATAGCGGCGTCCATGCGCTGGGCCAGGTCGCCCATCTCGATCTGGTCAAACCCCTGCGCGCCGACAAGGTCCGCGACGCGCTGAACCATCATCTGGGCGACCATCCGATCAGCGTTCTGGACGCGGCAGTGATGCCGGACGGTTGGCACGCCCGGTTCGACGCGCGCGAACGTCGCTACCTCTACCGCATTATCGATCGCAGGCCGCGCCTCGCGCTGGACCGCGGGCGCGTCTGGCGCGTGCCCGTGCGGCTGGACGCGGACGCCATGGACGCGGCCGCGCAGGAGCTGGTCGGACGGCATGACTTCACCACCTTCCGCGACACGCAATGCCAGGCCAAGTCCCCGGAGAAGACGCTGGACCTCGCGCGCGTGTCCCGCGTCGGCGCGGAGATCCACTGCGAGTTCGCCGCGCGGTCCTTCCTGCACAAGCAGGTGCGCAGCATGGTCGGCAGCCTGGTGGAGGTCGGCTGGGGCAAGTGGAGCGTGTCGGACATGCGCAACGCGCTGCAGGCCCGCGACCGGCGCCTGTGCGGCCCCGTCAGCCCGCCGGACGGACTTTACCTCGTCAGCGTCGCCTACCCGCCGCTCACGGAGACTGGATGACCTGCAGCAGCCCGGTCAGCAGGACCATCATGCCGGTCGAGACCACGATGCAACCCACCAGGATCGCCGTCATGAGCGGGAACCCGCCCGCCCGCTGCGCCAGGCGGATATCGATCGGCAGCAGTCCGAGATAGGCGGCCAGCAGCGCGCCGTAGCCCGCGATCGACGGCAGGCCCGCGAAGCGCACGGCGAGGAAGACGGCCCCCAGCGCGAGGCAGAGCCACGCCACCGCCCAGTTCCGCGCCACCCACCAGAGCGGCAGTCGCGCCGTCCGGTTCATCAGCAGGGCGACCGTGCCCGACGTCACGGGAAAGGAGAGCAGCCACAGCCCGATGATCACGACGAACGGCAGGGCGCGGAACTCCGGCACAGCCGTTCCGGCAAGGTCCGCCCGCGCGGTTTCCAGCCCCGTCATGACCAGCCAGAGTGCGGGGAAGCAGACGATCAGCGCCGCGAAGGAGCGGATCACGCCGGGGCGGTCGCTGTCGAAGAAGCGCGCCCAGTCGGACCATGTGCCCACCGCCCCGAACACGCCGTAAAGCGATCTCATCCGGGGACCTTCATACGGCGCTCGGCCAGCAGGGTCCGCAGCGGCTCTGGAATGGGGCAGGCCCGGCCGTCACGCGTCGTGACGAGGCTCGCCATGGCGAGAAGAACGGGCTTTCCGCCCTGTTCGGCGAGCGCCTGAACGACCCAGCTGGACGTGCCCATCCGGCCGATGCCGAGATGGAAGTCGAGGTCCGGGCGCATGTGGCTTTCCGCGACGTAGTTCAGCGTCTGCCCCGCCACCATGGTGCGTACCGTGTCGGTCTGGAAGTGCTCGCGCATGGGATGGTTGAAGCGCACCCGCGCATCTTCGAACATGGCCGCCATGGCGACATTGTTGATGTGGTTGAGCGGGTCGAGATCCTGGAAGCGCGGCCGCACGGTCACATGCTCGTGGTAGAGCGCGGGATCGAGCCAGCGCGCATCGATGCGGTGGCCGGAGGGGAAATCCGAGACAGTCATGGCGCGCGCCTTACCGTGCCCGCAGTGCCGGAGACAATGCTCACTCGTCGGGCTTCAGTTCGATCAGATCGTCCTCATCGGGCCGGAACAGATCCTCGAGGTCGAGACGGGTCTCGTCCTCGTCCGGCTCGGCGAAGATATCGCGCAACCGGCCGGGGTCGCCCTGCACGATGACGGGATTGCCGAGGAATTCCCGGTCGAAACTGACCTCCGGTCCATCGTCCATCATCGTGGTGGACGGCCCGCCCGCATTCACGGAATTGTCCCCGATCGGCAGACCGAGATCACGCATCGGCGTGGGCACGCTCGGACCCGGCGCGGAGCGCACGCCCCGCGGGCGGTATTGCTCGTAATTCTCGAACCCGGCCGCGTCGCGGCCCTGGAAGGTGCGCAGATATTCCGGGCAGTCGAGATGGGTCTTTCCCGCTTCTCGGCAGCGTATGTCGAGGGTCAGCCCGTCATAGCCCGCGCCGGGCGATTGGCTGTAGCTGCCGGGGGCC
>JBARXH010000191.1:0-4048 GCA_049647245.1 Litorimonas sp. | reverse complement strand
GATCGGCCACGAGGCCCATGTCGGCGCCCGTGACCTGCTCCACGGTCTGGGCGGTCTTCTGCACCTTGCGGGCCTTGTCGACCATCTGCGCGGCCTGGGTGATGCCGGAGGCCGAGCAGGCTCCCAGCCCGCCTGCGGCCAGCGGCAGGATCGCGGCGGTCAGCAGGCAGTGTTTCGTGAATTTGGTCATGTCGGGTCCTCCCAGTGTGTACGAGACCTCCCTGCCGCGCGGGGCCGTGCCGCAACATTTACAAATCCGGTTATGGAAAGCCGCGAGAGCGGAAAAACCGCCGCAGCCCTTGCCGCTTGCGCCCGCTGCCCCGCAGCCCTAACTGCCAGCAATGACCGAGAAACCCACAGATCAGAGCAAGATCCGCAATTTCTCCATCGTGGCGCATATCGACCACGGGAAGAGCACGCTGGCCGACCGGATGATCGCCCATTGCGGCGGCCTGTCCGACCGCGAGATGAGCGAGCAGGTGCTCGACAACATGGACATCGAGCAGGAGCGCGGCATCACCATCAAGGCGCAGACCGTGCGCCTCGACTACCGCGCGAAGGACGGCACGGACTATGTGCTGAACCTGATGGACACGCCCGGCCATGTGGACTTCGCCTACGAGGTCTCGCGCTCGCTCTCGGCCTGTGAAGGCTCCATCCTCGTGGTGGACGCGTCCCAGGGCGTCGAGGCCCAGACGCTCGCCAACGTCTATCAGGCTATCGAGCACGACCACGAGATCGTGCCGGTGCTGAACAAGATCGACCTTCCGGCCGCCGATCCCGACCGCGTCAAGCAGCAGATCGAGGACGTCATCGGCCTCGACACGTCCGACGCGGTGGAAGCCTCGGCCAAGACCGGCCTCGGGATCGAGGACGTGCTGGAAGCCATCGCCACCCGCCTGCCCGCGCCCGAAAGGGGCGACCCGAAGGCCCCGCTCAAGGCCATGCTCGTGGATGCGTGGTACGACCAGTATATGGGCGTGGTCGTGCTGTTCCGCGTCATCGAAGGCACGGTGCGCAAGGGCGACCGCATCCGCACCATGAACACCGGCGCCAGCTACACGGTCGACAAGGTGGGCGTCTTCAAGCCCAAGCCCACCGACATGGCCGCCATCGGCCCCGGCGAGGTCGGCTTCCTGACGGCCAGCATCAAGGAAGTCGCCGACGCCGCCGTGGGCGACACCATCACCGAGGACAAGCGCCCGACCGAACAGGCCCTGCCCGGCTTCAAACCCGCCCAGCCCGTCGTGTTCTGCGGCATCTTCCCGGTGGACGCCGCCGACTTCGAGGACCTTCGCGCCGCCATGGGCCGCCTGCGCCTCAACGATGCCAGCTTCTCCTTCGAGATGGAAACCAGCGCCGCGCTCGGCTTCGGCTTCCGCTGCGGCTTCCTCGGCCTGCTCCACCTGGAGATCATACAGGAACGGCTGGAACGCGAATTCGACCTCGACCTCATCACCACCGCGCCGTCGGTCGTCTACACGCTGAACCTGAAGGACGGCACGGACCTGCAGCTCCACAACCCGGCCGACATGCCGGACGTGATGAAGATCGAGAACATCGAGGAGCCGTGGATCAAGGCGACCATCATGACGCCGGACGAGCATCTGGGCGCGATCCTGAAGCTCTGCCAGGACCGCCGCGGCATCCAGACGGGCCTCAGCTACATCAACGGCCGTGCCATGGTGGAGTATGAACTGCCCCTCAACGAGGTGGTGTTCGACTTCTACGACCGGCTGAAAAGCGTGTCCAAGGGCTACGCCTCCTTCGACTACCAGGCCATCGGCCTGCGCGAAGGCGACCTCGTCAAGATGAGCATCCTCGTCAACGGCGATCCGGTCGACGCGCTCTCCATGCTGGTCCACCGCAAGAACGCCGAAAGCCGCGGCCGCCAGATGTGCGAACGCCTCAAGGACCTCATCCCGCGCCACCTCTTCAAGATCCCCGTCCAGGCCGCCATCGGCGGCAAGATCATCGCCCGCGAAACCATCGCCGCCATGCGCAAGGACGTGACCGCGAAATGCTATGGCGGGGATGCGTCCCGGAAGCGCAAGCTGCTCGACAAGCAGAAGAAGGGCAAGAAGCGGATGCGCCAGTTCGGCAAGGTGGAGATCCCTCAGGAGGCGTTCATTGCGGCTTTGAAAATGGACGATGCTTGACATATAGGACTAATTTCCTATATGTGGCTGACTGCATCAGATCTCGCCTTCGGGCGTTATCTCTTTACATGCCCCACTACTCGACACATACGCCGAACTAGAATTCGGAGACCAATATGTCATCTCCAGTGAAATGGGTTGCCAACTGTTTTCTTCAGCGTGACTTCGCTGACGGGCAGCCGACTATATCCCCAATGAAAATTCAGAAGCTCGTGTATATGATGCACGGTTGGCACTTGGCTATTCTAGATGAGCCTGCAATCGACGGCTCCTTTGAGGCATGGCCATATGGTCCTGTGGAGGATGAGCTGTACCATGTTTTTAAACAGTACAGATCAAATCCCATCAAAACTTATGCAAACTCTTGGGTTGGTGGTGAGTCAAAATCATTTGTAGTGTCAAAGTCCAAAGTTGATTTTCATGATATCTTCAACCGAGTATTTGATAAGTATATGCCCTTAAGTGCAACTCAGCTTTCTTCTCTAACGCATCAGCCCGGGACACCTTGGTCACAGGTTAGAGCCAACCAGGGATCTATGATTCCTAATGATATGATCCGTGACCACTTTCGAACTCAAGTTGTCAGTAATGGCTGACGAGACGCGTGCAATAACGGCTGATGACATCGAAGAAGCAAATGTAGAGCCGCCTAAGGATAAATCCCAGGCAAAGAAAGAGGCTGCTTTTTTCGACCATGAAGCTAAAAAGCAGAAAACGAATCTAGGTTGGGTTGGAGCCGTTTGGGGATCAAGGCAAGAAAAGCCCGGCAACATTGCTGCTATCGTCGCCTTAATAATATTGCTATTCATCGGATGGCTTATTCATTTTGGCATGAATTCTGATGGTGGATTCTCAACTGTAGAGGATGCGGTAGCGGTTTTTTCAAGTATATTGACCTTAATACTTGGATACCTTTTTGGTAGCTCGTCGTCAGATTAGTCTTTGAAAGATTGATGATCTTCACAAAGCTAGAGCTCACTCTAGAAAGCTAGCCCAAATATTTCCCTAAATTTGCAGAGTATGATTACTTTCTCAAACTTTGCTTATTTTCCGGGTGATGGACAGGCCGATCAAGTCGGCCTGAGCGGACTAGGGGTAGGGTTGGGCCTTACCTAACCGTCCCCCTCCTCGCTCTCGCCGACTTGATCGGCGAGCCCATCTCCCACACAGTGCGTCCATGCCCGGCGGTTGGTTCTACATCATGGCGAACCGGAAGAACGGGACGCTTTATGCGGGAGCGACGCGCGATCTGGCGAGCCGGGATTTCGAGCACAAGACGCGGGTGAATCCCAAGAGCTTCACGGCCCGGTATGGCTGCGACCGGTTGGTCTATTACGAAGCGCACGACCTGCTGATGGATGCGGTGGCGCGGGAGAATGCGGTGAAGCGCTGGAAGCGGTCGTGGAAGATCGCGTTGATCGAGCGGGACAACCCGGAATGGCGAAATTTGGAGCTGGATCCGCAGGACTTTTCGTGAGGTGGGGGATTGATCGCGACTGGTCGGTGATGGACCCGCCGATCAAGTCGGCGGGAGCGGGAGATAGGAAGCCGTAATCTCGATGAATGCCGCTCAGGCCAGCTTGACTGGCCTGTCCATCTCCCGATGGGTGCGGTCGAGCAAGGGTTCTGCAAAAAGCCATTTTCGAGAGCGGGCTTTCGCTGCCGCTCACTGCGCCGGTCGGCGCAGGTGACCGCAGAACCCCGTGCTCGCTGCGCTGCGCGCGCCGCCCTGCGGCCAGTGGGGACCGTGGTCCTCGGGCTGGCGCGCCTCAGCCGGTTGTTTTCGCAAGCCTTCCAGAAATCGTATCCGCGCGCCGTCGGATGCGGCCATATTGCAATCACCCACCCCAGACACGAGGGAGTCCGTTGCTCTCGGTCGGTGGGCCCGG
>JBARXH010000190.1:0-9921 GCA_049647245.1 Litorimonas sp. | reverse complement strand
AGCAACTTCGAATCCCTATCCGAAGCCCAAGCCCGCGCCGCGCCCGATCTCGGACCGTCGCGACCCTGTCGTGCTGCCGCCCATGCCCGCCATGCCGGACATGCCCGCCCTTCCGCCCATGCCGGCCGTCCCGGAGCTGCCGCCCGCGCCCGCCGCGCCGGACTTCCAGGCCTACATGGCGGACGGTCGCTGGTCGGAAAGCGCCTTCGAGGCCGCCATGGAAAGCTGGGGAGAGCGCATGGAGGCCTGGGGCGAGCTCGTCGAAGCCCGATTCGACGATGAGTGGGAAAGCCAGATGGATGCCTGGAGCGACGCGGTCGAAGACCGGTTCGAGGGGGACTGGGAAGACCGCATGGAAGACTGGGGCGAAGAGCTGGAAGACTGGGGCGAAGCCGTGGAGGCCCTTGCCGAAGCGGGCGAACTGTCCGCGCTCGCCGCGCTCGGATCGCTCGCCAGTCTCGACTTCGACACGAAGAGCCTGTCCCATGACGATGAGGCCGAACACGCCCGGCAGATGCGCGACGAGGCGGAGCGGATCCGCAAGCGGGCGGAGCGCGAGATGAAACAGGCCCAGCGCAATGCCGAACAGATGCAGCGTGATGCGGAACGCGTCCGCCGGGACGCGGAAAAAGTCCGCCGCGCCCGCGAAGCCGACCAGCGCAAGGCCGAGGCCAGGGTCCGCGAACGCGAACAGGCGCGCAAATCCAGGTCTTCGACGTCGAAGTCCTCGAGATCCAAGTCGGCGGCGCGCACCATCACCATCAAGGATCCGGCCAAGGTGAAGACCCTGGAGATCAATGGCCGGACCCTGCAGCTCGAGCCCTTCCGCAAGGACATGATGGCGGCCTTGCAACGCGACGGGCTGGTTCCCGCGCGCGATGGCAACGCGACCCTGGCGTTCGACCGGGGGGGCCTGCGGGTCAATGGAAACCGGGCGCCGGATTCCGTGGCCACCGCCTATGCCCATCGTCTTGAAAGAGCGGGGCTGCCCGCAGACGGCACCCTGACCCTCGGGCTGCGACCCGACCGAATCCAGATCGAAATCTGGAGCAGCAAAGACCGCCGCGTGACCCTGGGCCGTTTCCAGCACGCCGAACAATAGACCGACCGACATGACTGATTTCAATACGCCGCGATCCGCGGCGCCGGCGAAGCCTTGCGCCGGATCGGATCAACTCCCGATCCGTCCCCGCCGTTACGCGCTCCGGTCCACGCTTCTCGCGGCGAGCCTGGTGGCCGCAGGCGGGCCCCTCCTGCCGTCGCCCGTCCAGGCCAATCCGGAGATCGGGGCGGATGCGGAAACGCTCCCGGCAGACCCGGTCGCGACAGCGGACGCCGCCGACGGCGGCAGGCTTCTGGAGCAGGGCGTGCAGGACGTGTTTCCGGCGGACTATTTCGATCTCTACGTGCCGCGCACTGCGCTCGACATGATCCGCCGCATTCCAGGTTTCCAGATCCAGTCCGGCGACACCGGACGGCGCGGGCTCGGACAGGGCGGCGCCAACATCCTGATCAATGGCGAGCGGCTGACCGGAAAGACGGACCCGTTCGACCAGCTGTCCCAGATCCTGGCCGACAGCGTGGTGGACATCACCATCCGCGACGGCGCGACCCTGTCCATCCCCGGACTGTCCGGTCAGGTCGCGGATGTGCGCGTCGAGCGCAGCCGCGCGCTCAAGGGGACCTGGAACTGGAACCCCCAGTTCCGAAAACGGCTGGAGCCCAACCTGACCAATGCGGAGGTGAACCTGTCCGGGGAACTGGGCGCGGATGCGGGGAAATGGGGCGCGTTGACCTACGCCGTGACCCTTCGCGACTACGGCTTCCGCTCCGGCGCGCTCGCGACCGAGACGCTGCGGGACGCCACAGGCACGCTGTTCGAAACGCGGCTGGAGGACATCCAGAACAACGGGGCCAGCCCGGGGGTTGCGCTCAATCTCGGTTGGACGCCGCGCCCGGACCACAAGGCGAACCTGAACCTGGAATATTTCCTGTTCGACTTCGGGCGCGACAGCCGCGCGACCCGAACGCCGCTGACGGCCGCAGGCGACGACGCTTCCACGCTGGGACGCAACAGCGAGGATGAGTGGAATTTCGAGATGGACGCCGATTACGAACTTCCGTTCCTGTCGGGAAAACTGAAATTGACCGGCGTGCTGGATCGGGAAAGCTCGCCCTCCAAGAACAGCTTCGCCACCTTCCGCCCGGCATCCGGCTTCGTGTCCGCCAGCCGGTTCGAACAGGTGGCGGAAGAGACCGAACTGATCGGGCGTCTGGAATATTCGTGGAGTCCGGCGCAGGGCCGCGACTGGCAGATCGCCGCCGAAGGTGCCTATAATGAGCTGGACATCGAGCAGGAACTCTTCCTGCAGGACCCGGGCGAACCCTTCCAGGGGCAGGGGCTTTCCGCGTTCGTCGTCAGCGAGGACCGGGCGGAAGCGACCGTCACCCACAACCGTCCGCTGACCGACAAGCTCGATCTGCAGGCGTCCGTGGGCGTGGAATATTCCCGCCTGATGCAGGAAGACGCGCTGGGCGGAGCGGAACCGGAGGCGCGTGAGTTCGTCCGGCCCAAGGGGTTCGTGTCCGCCACCTACAAGGTAGACGAGACGCTGAACCTGCGCGGCCGGATCGAGCGCGAGGTCGGACAGCTGAACTTCTTCGACTTCGTGGCCTCTGTCGACCTGGAGGACGATCTCGGACGCACGGAGAACTTCGAGCTCGTGCCGTCGCAGAGCTGGCTGGCCAGTTTCGAGGTCGACAAGGATTTCGGGCAGGGCAACACGGTTCGCGTCGAAGTCTACGGCGCGCTGATCTCCGACACGGTGGACCGCATTCCGATCGGCACGGACGGCGACGCCATCGGCAATATCGGCACGGCGCTGCGCTACGGGGTGGATGTGGTCTCCACGATCAAGGGCGACCGCTGGGGGCTGGAGGGGACGGAACTCAACCTGACCTTCGACTGGCGGGACTCGACCGTGGACGACCCGCTGCTGGGATTTGCGCGCCGCCTGAACGGGGACAAGGAAATCTACTACGAAGCCGAATTCCGCCACGATGTGACCGGAACGGACTGGGCATACGGCGGGGAGATTTCCCGCTTCATCTCGGCGGAACGGTTCCGGCTCTTCTCCATCTCCCGCAACGGGGTGGACCGGCCCAACACACGCCTTTTCATCGAGCACAAGGACTTGGCCGGGCTGACGGTCCGGGCCTCGGTCTTCAACCTGCTCGACCAGCAGGAGTTCTTCGAACGCACCCGCTTCGACGGACGCCGGGACGCGGGCGTGCTGTTGCAGACGGAACGGATCGACTTCGACTACGGCCCGATCCTCGCCTTCTCGGTCAGCGGGGACTTCTAGGAAAAGCGACTATGACGGGGCACTAGAAGGGGGCGGGCAGGTTGCCCCAGACTTCGCGGTTGTCCCTGCGGTCCACCCGCCGGGCCGCGCGCGCGTCGATCAAGGGCAGCAGGTCTGACCGCCCGAACAGGTCGCGGATGCGGATCCGGTCGGCATCCGTGCATCCGTCGTAATGATCCGTCAGACGCTGAACCAGCCATAGCCGGTAGGGCATGACGGCGGTGCGGATCGTGTGGCCGCGCCAGTCGAACTCCGCCATCCCCAGCGTGCGCTCCATGGCGTCGCCCGGCAGTTCGGGCGTGTCGTCCAGCCACCCATTGATGAAACGCGTATGGGCGGTCCATTCCGGCAGGAAGTCGTCGGCCACGAACTGCATCATGGCGCGCAGCGTGTCGGGAATATCCGCGATCCAGCCGCCCGGTTCGGGATCGGCAGGCCGGTTCATCCGCTCCGTCCAGGCGAAGACGCGCGGGGCGATCCGCTTCATGATCAGGGCCGGATGCGGATCGCGCGCGAGGTGGGCGAACAGGCCGTTCATCAACCCGTAATCGCCCAGCGACGCCCGGTCGCCGAGCAGGAAGCGGTGCGCCTCCAGATGGGCGTCGAAGAGCGTGACGAAGTGCCGGAATCCCGCCTCGATGGTCTGCGCCGTCTCGTCCGACACGCCGAAGGCGGAGCCGGCCTTGCGCATCCGGCCGCTGGAATGGTCGAACATGGCCGCACTCTGCGCGGCGTCCAAGCCCGGCGGGAAGGCCTCTGCGAAATTGACACGCAGGAAGTCCAGATTGTCGTCGTCGAACCCCCAGCGGTAATGCATGGCGGGCCGCAACAGGCCTTCGCCCCCGAACAGCTCGAACAGGTGGGCGACGGCGCGCAGCAGCGGGCTGTCCGGCACGACGGAATGACGGCCGAGACCCCGGCTTTCGAAATGATCGATGATGGCCGTTCCGTCCTGGAGGATGTCGCCGGAGGGCGTGATCAGGACCGGAATGATCCAGCGCCCCATCGCGGGCACGATCTCCCCGGTGAAGGTCGGATGGCCCGCTCCGCGCTCCTGGAACGCGATGCCGTGGTGCAGCAGATAGGCCCGCGCCTTGCCGGTGAAGAGCGAGGCGGACATGCCGTACAGGATATGGGGATCGGACATGGGCAGGCTCCTCGTCTGTGCGCAGGGAAGAGCGGCTTTTCTAGGCGCTTCGCGCGGGTCTGCAAGCACTGCGGCGCGACTGTGGTTAATCGGGCCGGGCATATGGCGGAAGCGTCGGTGCTGCTTTATGGGCGAGCCGCCGAGCGGCGAATGTTCGAGGGGCTTGCCATGCAGACACTCCTGATTTCCGGCGGAAGCGCCTCCGGCAAGAGCTGGCTCGCCCAGCGCATTGCGAGCGCGCTGCCGGCCGCGACCCTGCTGTCGCAGGACAATTTCTACCATGATCGGCCGTCGGGCAGCGCGGAAGACCGCCACGCCTTCGACTTCGACCAGCCCTACGCCATCGACTGGGAAGAGATGGCGCGCGCCGTGCGGGTGCTGCAGGCGGGCGGAACGGCCGACATCCCGGTCTACGATTTCACCGTCTCCTTGCGGGCGGGCTCGACCCCGCTGGAACCGCGCGGGGAGCTGCTGATCCTCGACGGGACGCTGGCCATGAGCCAGCCGGAGATCCGCGCGCTCGCCGATGCGAGCCTCTACGTCCAGTGCCCGGAAGCGCTGCGCCGCGCGCGGCGAGAGCGACGGGACGTGGAGGACCGCGGCCGCGACATCGATTTCGTCCGACAGCAGCTGGACGGGCAGGTCTTTCCCGCCCACGACCAGCATGTGCGCCCGTCCGCCGTCCATGCGGACCTGGTCCTGTTCGCCCCGGAGATCGTCGCGGATGCGGACCGGGCCGTGAATCAGGTTCTGGAACTTCTCGCGCGGACCCGTTAGGCGGGACCTCAAGGCTGCGGCGTCCGCCCGGCACGAGGGGACCAAGAGGGGAACCCTCCCAAAGGGACTAAGGAACTGATCCGATGAACCATCCCGCCTTCGGGCTGATCGGCGTGGCCGCGCTGTTCGCCATCGCCGTCCTGTTCTCCTCCGACCGCCGCTCCATCTCCCCGCGCATCGTCCTGGCCAGCTTCGCCCTGCAAGTCGCCATCGCCGTGCTGGTCCTCTTCGTGCCGGTCGGCAAGACGGCGCTGGGCGCGGTGGCGACCGGTTTCCAGAACCTGCTGAACTTCTCCAATGAAGGCATCATGTTCATGTTCGGCGCGCTGGGCGATCCGAGCAATCTGGGCTTCATCTTCTTCGTGCGCGTCCTGCCGGTGATCATCTTCTTCGCCGCATTGATGGAGGTGCTCTACTACCTGAAGATCATGCCGATCATCGTGCGCTGGGGCGGGCGGTTCATGCAGTGGGTGACGGGCACGCGCCCGATCGAGAGCCTGAACACCATCGCCAACATCTTCGTCGGCCAGGCCGAAGCGCCCCTGTCGCTCAAGCCCTACCTGTCCAACATCTCCCGCTTCGAGCTGTTCACCATCATGGTGTCCGGCCTCGCCTCCATCGCAGGCTCCGTCATGGCGGGCTATGTGGAGCTGGGGATCCGCGCGGACTTCCTGATCGCGGCCGCCTTCATGAGCGCGCCCGCGGGGCTGATGATGGCCAAGATCCTGATGCCGAGCCCGGCGGAGGAACTGGCCCGCCCCGTGGAGCGGATCATCGAGCCACCCAAGAGCGAGCGCGAATACAACAATGTCTTCCTCGCCGCCGCCAACGGCGCGCAGACCGGTGTGCAGATCGCCATCGCCGTGGCGGCCATGCTGATCGCCTTCACCTCTCTGATCGCGCTGACCAACGGCCTGCTGGGCTGGGTCGGCGGGCTGGTCAGCATGGACGAGCTGTCGATCCAGTATGTTCTGGGCTGGGTCTTCTCGCCGCTCATGTGGGCGATCGGAGTGCCATGGGAAGAGGCGCGGATCGGCGGCGCGATCTTCGGCGAGAAGGTCGTGCTCAACGAATTCATCGCCTATCTGTCGCTAATCGAGGCGCAGGACGGCCTGTCCGAAAAGTCGGTCACCATCCTGACCTTCGCCCTGTGCGGGTTCGCCAACTTCGCCTCCATCGGCATCCTGCTCGGCGGGCTGGGGACCATTATTCCGGACCGCAAGCCGGAGATCGCGCGCATGGGCCTGAAGGCCGTGTTCGCCGCCAGCCTCGCCAATCTGATGAGTGCGGCGCTGGCCGGGATCCTGGTCGGGCTCTGAGGGGGAGACGCCATCTGCCGGGCAGGCGCAAGGGTGCGGCCGCGGCGCTGATCCGGGCGGGAGCAAGGGATCGGGGTCCTTCCGCGGAAGGCCGTCTGCCGGGTCACTCCGCTGGTGTGGAACACGGTTGGAGTGAAGGATCTGCGAGCGGCCCGTCGACTGGCCTCCCGCGAAAGGGATGCCGGAAGCGATCCTTCCGACGGTGACCAGCATAGAGGCGCTCCAGCGGGCGCGGATACGATTTCCGGAAACCGTTGGAATCCAGCGCGTTGGCGGGCTTGCGCGCGAGGATGGACGGGCTGCTTAGGCCTCTCCCGCTTTCAGAACTAGCCCGCCTTCAGGCCGATCTCGCGCAGCCGCTCGTCCAGATAGCCCTTGGCCGTGATCGGCTCGGGCGCGGTGCCGCCCATCTCCAGGCATTTGGGCAGGGCCTCGAGCACGAAGTCCTGCGCCGGGTGCAGGAAGAACGGCATGGAGTAGCGCGAATGCGGCGCGCGGTCCGTGTCCGGATTGACCACGCGGTGCGTGGTGGACGGCAGCACGCCGCCCGTCAGCCGGTCCAGCATGTCGCCCACATTCATCACCACGGCCCCTTCGGGCGCGTCGATGGACAGCCACTCGCCGCTGCGATGCTTGACCTGCAACCCGGCTTCCTCCGCGCCCAGCAGCAGCGTGATCAGGTTGATGTCTTCGTGCTCGGCCGCGCGCACGCTCTCTCCAGCGCGCTCAGGCATGGGCGGATAGTGCAGAAGGCGCAGGATGGAATTGCCATTGTCGAGCAGCGCGTCCACCCGGTCCGGCGCCATGTCCAGCGTCGCGCCGACGGCCTCCATCAGGGTGCGGCCGAACGCGTCCATCTCCGCGAAGAGGCGCTCGCCCGCGGGCGTGAAGTCCGCGGCCTCCGGCACGTCCGGCGTGCCGGGCAGGCCGGGAATGGTGGCGCGGCCCACATGCCAGAATTCCTTCAGGTCGGGTGCGTCGCGGTCCTTGGCCGATTCCTGGCCGAAGGGGGAATAGCCGCGCTGATAGTGCTGGTCCGGCATGGCGTAGGCGTGCTTGACGCCCTCGGGCAGGGCGAAGAACGCCTTGCTCTCGCGTTCCACGGCCGCGATCGCCTCCGGATCCAGCGGATGGTTGCGGATCACGATGAAACCCGTTTCGCGCAAGCCTTCCACCAGCGCCCGGCCGAAACCGGCGGCATCGCGGGCATGGTTGGCGAAGTCGATCTCCGCGATCTTCAAGCCGCTTCCGGTCCCGGGGTTCGTTCCAGGCCCCGTTTCAGAGGCGTTTTCAGCAAGGCGTGCATCCGTCATGGGCGCCTTCTAGCCGCTGGCGGCGGGAAAACCAGAGGGCGGGACAGGCGGAACTGTGTCCTCTTTGCCACAGCGAAAGCGTTTTCTGTGAACAGTCTGCGAAAGGTTGCGGTTCTGTCACATAAGTGTCGAAGAGCGCTGTTAGGGGGCGCGCGACGCCGCCGGGGGAGTCCCGGCAGCCCAGACCCAGATACCCATTCTGACCCTCTTTGCCCACACTTCCGGAGTGACTTCGATGTCCACACGCCTTTCGCTCGGCGCTGCCTTCCTGCTCGGAACCAGCACCCTGGCCGCCACGGCCATGATCCCGACCCTCGCCCACGCGCAGGTCACCGCCTCTTCCATCAACGGTGTCGTCCAGACCGACGCGGGCGTTCCCGTCGCCGGCGCGACCGTCACCATCATCCACACGCCCACGGGCCGCGTGGACCGCGCCACGACGTCGGCCAACGGCACCTTCTTCGAAACCGGCCTTGCCGTCGGCGGCCCCTACACGGTCAGCGTCGAATCCGCCGAAGGCAACCTGCTGCGCGAGAATGTCCGCCTGCGCCCGTCCGCCAACTCCCTGCAGCTGGTCATCGCCTCCATGGACGAAATGATCGTCACGGGCACGCTGAACCCGGGCCAGGACATCGGTGACGGCGTCGGCTCGGTCTTCTCCGACGACGACATCCTGAACCAGCCGGCCGTGAACCGCGACCTGATCGCGACGCTGGTCCGCGACCCGCTCGCCAACTCCTCCGGCGAAGGCATCCTGTCGGTCGCAGGCTCCAACCCGCGCTTCAACGCCTTGGCCATCGACGGCTCTCTGCAGCAGGACGATTTCGGCCTGTCCAACTCCACCTACCCGACGGGCCGCGCGCCGATCTCCCTCGACGTGATCGAAAGCGCCTCCGTCGCCGCCACCGACTACTCCGTGACGCAGTCCGGCTTCACCGGCGGCCTCGTGAACGTGGTGACCAAGTCCGGCACCAACGAATTCGACGGCTCGCTCTACTTCTACAAGCAGAACGAAGACTTCATCGGCGACACCGCCTTCGGTGACGTGGACGTCCCCGTCGCCGCATTCGACGAAGAGGAATACGGCTTCGTGCTCCGCGGTCCCATCGTGAAGGACAAGCTGTTCTTCCTCGTCTCCTATGACGAGTTCAAGACCGGCTCGGGCCGCGAATTCTCCGAAGACGACCGGGAAGACGGCGTCGATCCCCGCCTGTTCACCGAACTGGCGAACATCGTCCAGAGCACCTACGGCTTCGACATCGGCACGCGTCCGGACTCCGTCGCCCTGCCCGAGTCCTCCGAGCGCATCCTCGCCAAGCTGGACTGGAACATCAACGACGCGCACCGCGCCTCCTTCACCTACCAGGACACGCAGGAAAGCGGCTTCTCCAACGTCGGCAATCTGAACTTCTCCTCCGTCTACTACCAGACCCCGCAGGACCTGAAGGCCTACACCGGTCAGCTCTTCTCCGACTGGTCGGACAATTTCTCCACCGAAGTCCGCGTGAACTTCAAGGAAAACACCCGCCTGCAGCAGTGCCAGGGCGGCGACCGCGTCGGTGAATTCGAATTCCGCCTGGCCGAGAACGATCTCGTCGGCACGGCGCTCGAGGGCCTGATCGACGATGGCGACGACGTGCTCGACACCCGTCCGATCACCATCCGCGGCGGTTGCGACGTCTTCCGTCAGGGCAACACGTTCGACGACGAGCGTCTCCAGGTCCAGGCCATCGGCCGACTGACCGGCGGCGACCACCTGCTGACCTTCGGTGCGGAATACCAGGAGTACGAGCTGGCCAACCTGTTCGGCCAGTTCTCCTCGGGCCGCTACACGTTCAACTCGCTGGACGACATCACCAACCAGCGCGCCAACGTGCTCGCCGCCCTGCCGCAATCCGGCAACCGCGACGACATCCTCGCCGCCTGGGGCTACGACCAGTGGGCCTTCTTCATCCAGGACAGCTGGCAGGCCACGCCGAACTTCCGCGTCGATGCCGGTG
>JBARXH010000189.1:0-1675 GCA_049647245.1 Litorimonas sp. | reverse complement strand
GTTCTGGCGGACCGTGCTGCGCGTGAGGCGTCCCTGCGCGTCGTAGGAGAGCCGGGTGACGAGCCCGTCGGGCGTTTCGGTCCGGACCAGTCGGCCGTCCGCGTCATAGGCATGGGTCCTGCCGCCGGTTTCGGGCGCATCTTCCCGGATCAGCCGGCCCTGCGCGTCGTGGTGCTTGGTCGTGACGACGCCGCGCGCATCCTCGAAGCGGATTTCCACCCCGTCCGCGCGGGGCGTGACGGTGGTCGTGCCGTCTTCGGTGACGTAGGTCACGGGCATTCCGGCCGGGTCGGACGTCTGGGGGCTGGTCTGGGCGTGGGCGCCGAGAAGTCCCGGCGTGGCCAGCAGGCCTGCCAGCGTCCCGATGAGAGCCGAACGGTTCAGCCAGTGCAGTCGTGTCATGGTCGTGTCTCCCCTGATTGCACGTGAAAGCTGGAGACGAATTATGGCGAAAGTAAGTCAGGGTTGCAGATCGCCCGAAGGCTCGCGCGCTGCGGGATCCCGCCCCTGCAACTCACTCGCAAACATTCCCCGCGACTGCGGCCTATCCCGCCTTGCCGCAACCGTTCCGCGCCCTTATCCGTAGGCTCCAAACCGGCGGGTCCCGTGTGAGGGGCGCCCGCGCTAGGCTGGAGTTTTCATGTCTTCCGAATGGAACGATCCGCGGCCCATGTCGCCGCATTTGCAGGTATGGCGTTGGCACGGCGCGATGATGAGTTCGATCCTGCACCGCGCCTCCGCGATCATCTGCTACGTGGCGCTGCTGATCGTGGCGTTGGGCCTGCTGGCGGTGGGACTGACGGGCGAGCTGCCACTGGCGGGGCTGGTCTTTTCGCCCCTGGGCGCGATCGGACTGTTCGTCTTCCTGTTCGCCTTTCTCTTCATGGCGCTGGCGCAGCTGCGGCACGCCGTGTGGAACCAGGGCGAGCTGATGAGCCCGCAGCTCAACAACACGCTGTCCTACGGCATGATCGCGCTGGCGGCGGTCCTCGCCGTCCTCCTCACCTGGATCGGAGTGGCCTGATGAGCGCGGACGCATACACGGCCGAACGTCTCGGCCACGGAGAGGGCACGACCCATCACAAGATCCACGGCCTGACGGGCTGGGGCGTCATTATCGGTCTGCCCTTCGCCATCGCCCAGGTGATCGCGAATATCGGCGACGGGCCGTATGCGATCGTCGCCTGGCTCTCCAGCCCGCTGGGCGCCATCGGCATGACCCTCTTCCTCACGGCCGTCATCTGGTACTGCAAGCTGGAGATGGACGAGGTCATCATGGACTACACATCCGGCGGGCTGCGGCAGTTCGGCCTGTTGGCGAACAAAGGGGTGGCCCTTATCTTGTGGCTGGCCAGCGTGGCGGGGCTCGTCCTCGCCGCCTTCATGTAGGAACGGGAACACACGACCATGGCGACCATCGAAGTCACGAAGCCTGCGGCCTCCTCGACGGAGTTCATCGAGCACGAATATGACGTCGTCGTCGTCGGCGCGGGCGGCTCGGGCCTCCGTGCGGCGCTCGGCGCGGCGCAGGCCGGACTGAAGACGGCCTGCGTGACCAAGGTCTTCCCCACGCGCAGCCACACGGTCGCGGCCCAGGGCGGCATCGCGGCGAGCCTCGGCAACATGTCCCCAGACGACTGGCGCTGGCACATGTACGACACGGTCAAGGGCTCCG
>JBARXH010000188.1:0-1725 GCA_049647245.1 Litorimonas sp. | reverse complement strand
GCATCAGGTCGTGCGCGTCCAGCAGCGCCTTCAGCCGGACAGCCTGATCGGCGGTGGTGATGGTTTCAGGGCACTCCGGCCCATCAAGAGCGGGAGCAAAGTCCAAGCCCAGCACC
Organism: Litorimonas sp.; assembly: GCA_049647245.1. GTDB lineage: Bacteria > Pseudomonadota > Alphaproteobacteria > Caulobacterales > Maricaulaceae > Litorimonas. The sequence continues at coordinate 1,609 of JBARXH010000188.1, read as the reverse complement.
TTGACGCGGTCCATGTCGACAGCCCCGCCCGCGCGGACCAGCCGTCCCCACCAGCCCGCGCCCTTGGGCGGACCGTCCGCGACATGCCGCGTGGCGGAAATTCCGCCCAGCACGACAACCAGCGGTGCGCCGTCTTCTCCGTAAAGGCGTCCGCGCACCCGGTCGTCTTGCAGGGTGCAGCCGCGTTCCAGCGTCCAGTCGCCAAGCTCCGTCTCGATGTCGCGAGCCTGCACGCGCGAGCCCTCCTGTGGCGGTGCGTCGTCTCGCGAGCGGAAGGGAGGTCGCCGGGCTTCCGGCGCTCTCTCATCTTCCGGGTTTCCCCGCAGGACTTGGCACCTGTTGCGCCATCCGGCGCCGGTTGCCCCGGAGGTCAAAGGGCCTTGTCCCTCGCTCCGGTCTTGATGAGTGGGCGGGGTATGACGGGCGGCGGGGGAGGGGTCAAGGGAACGAATTGAGGCCGGGGAAGGTGGCTCGCACCGAGAGTTCCCCTTCGCGCCCCTTCGGGACGCGCGGGCTGCCTGCCCCCGGCTTGATCGGGCGCGCAGGTTTGCGACGGACCGCGTTGCGGTCCTTAGACCCCTACCGGGGACGCAAACCTATCGGGCTAGAGTGAGGTGGGTGCCCCCTTGTCCCAGATGATGGCCATGAACACGCCTTTCATGGGCTGCAGTAGGGCCACGCAGAAGAGGGCGAGAAAGACGCTCACGCCCGCGATCGAGGCCCAGACGGGCCAGTCTTCCTTGAACACGATCCAGTGGAAGACGGGTGCGGTCAGGTGGCCGGCGATCAGCATGGACGCCCAGGCCGGGCCGTCATCGGCGCGGACCTCGCCCCATTCCACTCCGCAGGCGGGGCAGTGCGGCACTGGCTTGAGGAAGGCGCGGAACAGCTTGGCGTCGCCGCAATTGGGGCAGACCATCCGCAGCCCGCGCCACAATTTGGGACGCAGCGGACCGGTGGGCCTCGGCCCGGCGATGGTCGGTCGGTCCGTCACGAAGCGGCTCTATGCGGCCAACAGCGCGGCCACCTGGCGCAGATCCGCGACCATGTCGGGATAGGCCTGGGGCGTGTCTTCGTAGCGCTGGACCCGCAGGATGTAGGACGGGTGGGAGGTGATGAAGAACTTCAAGCCGTCGGGGCGCTCCAGCACCCGGCCGCGGTTTTCGCCGACCTTGATCGCCTTGCCGTTGACGGCGCGCGCGGCCGATCCACCCAGGCACAGGACGAGATCGGGTTTGACCAGCTCGATCTCGCGCTCCAGCCAGACATTGCAGGCCTTGATCTCGGACACGCTCGGGTTCTTGTGGATGCGGCGCTGGCCGCGCACCTCATATTTGAAATGCTTGACCGCATTGGTGACGTAGGCGTCCTCGCGCGACAGGCCCGCTTCCTCCAGCGCCTTGGTCAGGATCTTTCCGGCCGGGCCGACGAAAGGTTCGCCCGCCAGGTCCTCCTTGTCGCCGGGTTGCTCGCCCACGATCATCAGTTTGGCATCGTCCGGACCGACGCCTGCGATCCCTTGCGTCGCGCCTTCCCAGAGGTCGCAGCGGCGGCAGGCTTCGACCTGCTCCCACAGGGCGGCGATGTCGGGTGGGGAGAGGTCCTCGTC
>JBARXH010000187.1:0-13321 GCA_049647245.1 Litorimonas sp. | reverse complement strand
ACCTCGGCCTCCAGCCGCGCCTGCCTCCGTGCGCTCCACCGCACGCCGTCCTCCACCCATTGCTGCCGGATCGGGCGGAGCCCCGTCTTCGGGCCGCCGGACAGGTCGATGCGCGCGACCATGCGGTCGCAATCCAGCACCGGATAGACATAATAGCCCCAGCGCCGCTTGGCCCGGGGCACGAAGATCTCGTTCACATAGTCGAAGCCGAATAGCATCAGCAGCCGCTTGCGGTCCCGCACGGCCGGGTCGAAGGGGTTGAGAACGCGCAGGCGTGAGGTCGGCTTGTCCAGAGCGGCCAGCCGCGTCTCGATGTCGGCGGGCGCGAAGGCATGGCGACGGGTCCCGTCCGCCGCGTCCACCTCCACCTCGACCAGCCCGTGCGCGTGGTCCGCGATCCAGCCGCGCACGTCCTGCGTCGAGCACGCCTCCCAGAAGCGCTTGATCTCTCCGGGCGTGGCGAAGCCCAGCCTGTCCAGCGCGCCGCGGCACAGCCAGTCGATCCGGTCGGCGTCGCGCATCTCCGTCTCGCGCAACGCGGCGGGGACGATCCGCTCCGACAGGTCGTAGAACTTGCGGAAATCCGTCCGGTGCGCCGTGGACAGCGCCCCGCAACACCACAGGAAATCCAGCGCCAGCTTGGTGGGCGGCCGCTCCCACATGGCCTTGGAGCGCGGCCCGCCGTGGTCGAAGTCGGCGGAACAGAGCGGCCCTTCCTGCCGGATCCGGGCAAGGATCGCCTCTCGGCCCGCCGCGTCCGGCACGCGCTCGAACCATTTGTTGGCCGGCAGCGTGCGGCGGAACTGCTCCAGCCGCCTCTGCCAGACGGGCCAAGTCGACATGGGCAGCAGGCAGGCATCGTGGGAGAAATGCTCGAACGCGCCGCGCTGTTCATAGGCGAAGCGGTGCAGGTCGCGCGGACGGTAGCTCTGGTCCCGGCTCCACAATATGTGGTGGTGGGCGCGCACCACGTTGCGGATGCTGTCGAGTTGCACATAGCCGAGCGCGTCCAGCGTCTCCGACAGGGGTGGCGCCCCCACCGGCGCGCGCGACAGGCGTTGCGCGTCCAGCCAGAGCCACCGGGCCTGCCGGTTGGACAGGCGCAGGCGGGCTACGCCTTGTCCTTCCCGGGCTTTGCGGGTGCGTCGATCTGCGTGGCAAGGTCGGACTGGCGGGGCGCCGACGCCGCACCGCGGAAGACGAGCGGGCCGTCCTGCCCGCGCCAGTTGAGGTCGCGCTGCGGGAACGGGATCTCGAAGCCTTCGCGCGCCAGCGCCTTGTTGACGTCCGTGTGGATCTGGTGGCTGACGGGGAAGCGGTCCTCGAAATTGCGCAGGAAGAAGCGCAGCTGGAAGTCCAGCGAGCTGTCCCCGAAGCCGAGGAAGAAGACCTGCGGCGGGGGCGTTTCGATGATCTTGGTATTGTCGCGCAGTACATCCATCATGACCTCACGCGCGCGGTCCGTGTCGGAGCCATAGGCGATGCCGACATTGACCACGACGCGCGTGGTGGAATTGGACAGGGTCCAGTTGGTGACTTCCTGGCTGATCAGGTTCTCGTTGGGGATCAGGATTTCCCGGTTGTCCAGGTCGCCCAGTGTCGTGGCCCTGATCTTGATGCGCGTCACCGTGCCGGACTTGTCGCCGATGGTGACGAAATCACCGATGCGGATCGGCCGTTCGAACAGGATGATCAGGCCGGAGACGAAGTTGGCGATGATCTTCTGCAAACCGAAACCGATACCGACCGACAGGCCGGTCACGATCCAGCGCAGCTGGTCCCATTCCAGCCCGACACGCTGGAAGACGATGACAAAACCCGTTGCCACGATGATGTAGCCCAGGATCGTCACCACGGCGTAGCGTGCGCCCGCATCCACGCCCAGCCGGTTGAGAACGAAGATTTCGAGGAAGCCCGGCAGATTGCGCGCCGCGATCACGGTGATGGCCGCGATCACCACGGCCTGGAGCAGGGTCCAGACCGTGATGGACCGCACCACCTCCTCGCCCGTTTCCGGGTCGATGTCGCCCGTTCCGATGGAGCCCAGTTCCAGCCCGTCGAAGATGGACAGGGCGGGCAGAAGGTCCGACCAGGTGAACCAGAGCATGGCGGCCAGGCCCAGAGCGATCAGCGTCTTGAGCAACTGCTCGGACTGGCGGCTCATGGCGGAGACGTCGATCGCATCCGTGTCGACGGGCGGCGGGACGGGCATTTCCTCGCCGCGGGCCTCCGCCTCCTCCTGCTCCTGGCGGGTGCGGATCATGGCCTCGCGGCGATCGACCGCCTGGCGGTACTTGATCTGGCGCTGGGACACGGTGATGGCCCGGCGCACCGCCCCGTAGAGCACGTAGGTGAACAGCAGCACCCAGAGCGTCTCGAACATGCGCAGCAGGATGTCGTCGGCACTGGCATACCAGCCCGCGCCGGCCATGACGGCGGCGAAGAGCGGAAGGCCGGCCGCGAACAGCAGGAAGACCATGCGGTAGCGGTCCAGCATCTCCATGCCCGGCGAGGGCATGTCGTGGCGGGAGCGCATGAGCACGAGGAAGGCGAAGCTGGCCAGCGACAGGGCGGTGACGATGAAGACCGCCAGCGAAAAGCCCTCATATATGTTGTCGCCGCGCATCCCCGACGTGGTCGCCAGCAGGAAGGACGTCGTCCCCACCACGGGCAGGAACCAGCTCAGATTGGCCCGGATGGCCTGGCGCAGCGGCTGGGGCATCCGGAAGTGCACGCCGAACAGGCCACGCTTCATGTCCCAGTTCAGCCAGGTCATGACGATGAGGGAGAAGACGGACAGATAGAGGAAGCCGTCCGACAGTCCCGCGACCAGCAGGTCCGGATTATCGGACTGTCCGAAGAGGAAGGCCAGCAAGGCGAAGACCAGCGGCCATGGCATAGACAGAAGAAAGGCTTCGCCGATAACGGCCGGCGTGTTCCAGAACGTGTCCTGCTTGACCCGTCCGACCCGCTCGGCCCGGTCCATGATGTCCTGTCGCAGGGACGGGCGGATCCGGAACGCGGTCACGATGGCGACAACGAATCCCAGCACGACCGGCCAGAAACGCAGCGCCTCCTGCACCAGAACGGCTGCAGCCGTCCGCAAGTGGGTCGGGGAAAACAGCTCCACGGCGCCGCGCAGCACCTTTTCCGGCCAGTCGAGGCCGATCGCCGGCACGCTGGGCACCCAGAGCAGGTTCTCGTCCAGCACCGTGCGCAATTCGTCCGCCCGGCCGATCAGCTCGTTCTGCGCCGTCTGCAGTTCCGCCACGGCATTGATGCGCCCCGTGGCGTTCGACGCCATCTGGCGCAGGAAGGCCCGGCGCTGTTCGGCCAGGGTGCGCGCTACTGCCTCGCCTTCCGGCGTGAGGTCCGGCACGGTCGGGTCGGCGTCGCGCGCTTCGTCCAGCAGCGCGTCTACGTCCACGGCGCCTATAGGCAGGTCGCGCAACTGTTCCTGAGCCACGACGCGCTGGCGCGTCAGCTGGGCGAGCGCGCGCTGCGTCTGGCGCAGTTCCCCGCGCAGGCTGACCGCCGGGGTCAGCTGGTTGCCCAGACGCCGCAGCGTCTCGCCCGCCTCCCGGTCCAGCTGACCGAGACTGACCAGTTCGGTCGCTGCCGTCAGGTCGTTTTGCACGTCCGCCGTGGCGCCGCGCACCGCGGCGAGCCGACGGGACGTGGTGGACTCGTCCAGCGCCATCTGGGTCAGCACGTTGGCCAGACGCAGATTCTCTTCCGCCATTTCCGCCACCAGCGGGTGGGAGGTTTCCAGGGCGTTCACGAAGTCGCGCGTCCGGCGTGCCTGTTCGGCCGCCTCCACCACCTTGCGCTGACCGGTCAGGTCCTGCAGCGCGAGAATCTCCTGCGTCAGCGCATTGGCGCGCAGCTCCGCCAGATTGCTCCGGGCCGTGACGATCTCCTGCCGCACGGGCAGGCTCGCTATCTCGGCCTCCAGCGCCGCGATCTGCCGGCGCAGAAAATATTCCCGCGCGCGCAGCGCCTTGAGGCGGGCATCCGTGACGGGATCGAGCTCTCCCGAACCGATGGAGGTGAGACTGGTGCTCACCTCGCCGAGTTGCGTGCGCGCGGCGTTGAGTTCGCGCGGGGCGGCGGTCAGGCGTGCCCCAATCTCCGCTGTCTGTGTCCGGAATCCATCCAGCTGGGCCTGCAGGGCGCGCAGCTCGCTCTCCTTGGCGAGCAGGCTCTGCTCCGTGGCGAACATGGCCGCCTCGCCGACCAGCGTGGCATCCGCGTCCGCCGGGGCGCGGCCGCGCAGCTCTTCCTGCAGGGTCAGGACATCCTCGCGCAGTTGTTCGATCGTGGCGCGGCCCGTCTCCACATCGCTGGAAAAGCGCGAGGCGATCTCGCCCTGCCGGGCGGCCTCCTCCAGCCGGTCCAGCGCCACGGTGAGCGACGTGCGGACCTGTTCGCGCTGTTCGGGCGTCAGACCTCCCTCGGACGCGGCCGAATCCGCACCCTCCCCCGGCAGGGCGGCGAGTTCGGCGCTGAGCGACTGTGCCGTGAAGTCCGGCGCGCCGTCCGCGTCCTGTGCTTCGGCCGGGACCGGAAGCGCCCCGGCGATGAGCAGTAGCAGGAGGGGCAGAAGCCCGCGCACCGCCCATGTCTTGAAGCATTGGATCATGTCGGCTGTTTTCGGCCTTTCGCGCGCATTGTAAAGACGCAGGTCCGCCCTTAAGCGCGCCTGCATGGCCGAACCGCCCCTCCTGTCCATCCAGTCCGCCGCCCTTACGTTTGGCGGCACGCCGTTGCTGACCGATGCCGACCTGTCCGTCTTCGGTCGCGACCGGGTCTGCCTGGTCGGTCGCAACGGGTCGGGCAAGTCCACCCTCATGAAGATCGCCGCCGGTTTGGTGGAGCCGGACAGCGGCGACATCATCCGCCAGCCCAGCGCCAATGCCCGCTACCTGGAGCAGAGCCCGGACCTGTCCGCCTTCGCTTCGGTCCGGGACTATGTGGAGGCCGGGCTGGTCGGGGCGGACGATGCGGCGCGAATCCCCTACCTGCTCGATGCGCTGGGCCTGAGCGGCCGCGAGGACCCCTCCAACCTCTCGGGCGGGGAGATGCGGCGCGCTGCGCTGGTGCGCGCGCTCGCCCCGGAACCGGACGTTCTGCTGCTGGACGAGCCGACTAACCATCTCGACCTGCCCGCCATCGAATGGCTGGAAGGCGAGCTGGCGCGCTCGCGCTCCGCTCTCGTGCTCATCAGCCACGACCGGCGCTTTCTGGAAAACCTGTCGCGCCGGGTGGTCTGGCTCGACAGGGGCGTCACGCACGAGCTCGACAAGGGGTTCGCCCATTTCGAGGACTGGCGCGACGAGATGATCGAGCAGGAAGCCCTGGACCGCCACAAGCTGGCCCGCAAGATCCACCGCGAGGAACACTGGGTCACGCACGGGGTGAGCGGCCGTCGCAAGCGCAATGTCCGCCGCCTCAAGGAGCTGGGCACGCTGAAGAGCCAGTTGAAGTCCGCCACCGGTCCGCAGGGCAATGTGTCCGTCACGGTCAGCGAGGCCGACAAGTCCGCCAAGCGCGTGGTGGAGATGAAGGACGTCTACTTTGCCTATCCGCTGGAAGCCGGGGGCGAGCGGACCATCGTGGACGATCTGTCCCTACGCATCATGCGGGGCGAGCGCCTGGCGCTGATCGGACCCAACGGGTCGGGCAAGACGACGCTTCTGAAGCTGATGACGGGCGGGCTGGACGCGCAGGCGGGCACGATCCGACTGGGGGAGAACCTCGAGCCGCTGGTGATCGACCAGGCGCGCGCCGGGCTGGACCCGGACATGTCCTTGCGAGACGCCATGGGCGACGGCAGCGAAACCGTGATCGTCAACGGCCAGCCGCGCCATGTCATGGCCTACATGAAGGACTTCCTGTTCCGGCCCGAACAGGCGACCACGCCCCTGCGCGCCCTGTCGGGCGGGGAGCGGGCGCGCGTGCAGCTGGCAAAGGGCCTGCGCCTGCCGAGCAACCTGCTCATCCTCGACGAGCCGACCAACGATCTCGACCTGGAGACGCTCGACCTGCTGCAGGAAATGGTCGCCGACTATCCGGGAACGGTCATCCTGGTCAGTCACGATCGGGACTTCATCGACCGGCTGGCGGCCCGCACGCTGGCCTATGAAGGGCCCGGGCGCTGGCAGCTCTACCCCGGCGGCTATTCGGACATGGCCCGGCAACGCGGAGCCGGCGTGGAAGCGCGGGGAAGCACAGAGAGCAAGACTAGAAAGAAAAGCGCCGCACCGAAGAAAGCCAAGGGCCGGACGGAAAAGCTCTCCTACAAGGAGACCTACCGGCTGGAGACCCTGCCCGGGGAAATAGACGCGCTGGGTGCGACCATCACCGCACTCAACGCGGAGCTCGCAGACCCGGAGCTGTATTCCCGCGACGCCGCCCGCTTTGCCCAGGCGAGCGAAGACCTCTCAGAGGCCACGGAAAAGCTCGACGCGGCCGAGCTGGAATGGCTGGAGCTAGAAGAGAAACGCGAACGGCTAGAGGGCTAGGTCCCGGGGCAGACGCGTCCATCGCCGGACGAAAAGCGCCACCCAGAGGAATGCGACCGCTGCGAACACCCTCTGCGTCAGACCCGAATATCCGTCCGGGTCCAGTCCCGTAAGCAGGATCCAGAAATAGAAGACACCGATGAGCGACAGAGCGACGGTGACTCCGTGAAACTTCGGCAGCGTCACCGAACCGTGCACATCCATGTAGACCAGCGGCGCCGCCAGAATGTTGATGATCCCGATGGCGTAGAGCCCGTGCATGGGGGATCCCATCGGCCAGAGACCGTTGGATATCATGGAGATGCCGAAAACGATGAAGCACAGCGCGCCGCCGGATATGCGGCGCCTCGAGACCATCCAGACGCCTGCGCCGAACGCGATCAGCGAGATCCCGATGCCGATCGCCGTCATGTTCGTCAGCCATTTCGCGGGCCCCGTCTCCAGGGTCATCACGCTCACATGGGACGCCAACAGACTGTAGTCCGCGACGAACAGAGCCGCGACGGTCGGCAGGACGAGCCAGAGCGGCAGCGCGACGTAACCCGCCTTCAAAAGTCGATTGCCGAGTGTTTCCCGCATGCCCCGTCCCCTTTTTGCGGCTCGCTCATGCGCTCCGCTCTCACCACAAGAAAGGTGAGCGGGTTTCATGATTGCCCGACGGGACGCTTTGCTAAAGTTTTTCCCCGTGTCAATGAGCGGCTCTCAGACTCCAGGAGATATGATGCCCCTTCCCGACAGCCCCTATCTCGCCGTGCCCGGCCAGCCCTTCGACCTGTCCGAACGGCCGACCGCCGTGGATGTGTTCGAAAGCCGGAGCGAGGCGAAGTCGGCGGCCAAGGAATGCGCGGAAGGCATTTCGGAGCTTGCGCACAAGCTCTACGCCATGCGCGGTCCGAAACTGCTGGTTCTCCTGCAAGGCATGGACACGTCGGGCAAGGACGGCACCACCAAGGCGCTGTTCCGGCGCACGCCGCCACTCAACCTTCGCGTCGCGCCGTTCAAGGCTCCGACCAAGCGGGAGCTTGCGCACGACTTCTTGTGGCGGGTCCACCAGGTCGTGCCGGGCGCAGGCGAGATCGTGCTGTTCAACCGCTCCCACTATGAGGACGTGCTGGTCGTGAAGGTGCGCGAGTTCGCGGATGCCGAGACGGTCGAGCAGCGCTACGGCCAGATCAACGACTTCGAGCGTCTCTTGGTGGAGTCCGGCACGACCGTGCTGAAATTCATGCTGCACATCAGCCCGGAGGTGCAGGCCGAGCGCCTGCGGGACCGGCTGGAGGACCCCGGCAAGCGCTGGAAGTTCAATCCCGGCGATCTGGACGACCGCGCCCTGTGGCCGGATTTCATGGAGGCCTACGAGACCATGGTGCGCCGCACATCCACCGAACACGCGCCCTGGTACGTCATCCCGTCGGACGACAAGAAGACCCGCAACGCGCTCATCGCCCGCATCGTCCACCGGACGCTGGCCGATATGGACCTGCACTATCCCGACCCGGGCTACCGGCCAGAGGATTTCGAGATCGAAGAAGTACGAATCCCTTCATGAATCCCTCCCCCGAGCCGGGGGAGGTGGGCCGCCGCGCGAAGCGCAAGGCTCGGTGGGGGGTGCTTTACGTTTTCCATCGAAAAGTAGGCTGGCGTCCTTGCAAGATCGAGATGCCTCCACCCCCCACCGACCTCGCTGCGCTCGGCCACCTCCCCCGGCGCGGGGGAGGGCTGATCGCCCGCGCTCGCCCCTACTCCGCCGCGGCCAGCAATTGCGCATTGCCTCCGCTCGCCGTCGTGTCGATGCAGACATGTTCCTCCCGCACCAGCATGAGCGGATCGTCGGACACGATCAGCGGCAGGATCGGGCCGCCCCGGTCCGACAGGGCGATGCGAGCCGCGCGCTGATCGGCTTCCGAACCCCAGTGCAGCACGGCGGAAAAGCCGGAGAGCAGGCGCAGGTCGCCCGGCGAGATGGAGAGCGGCACGGCGATGTTTCCGTAGTTTTGCGCCAGCTCGACCTGCGCCGTACGGGCCGCTTCGCCCGGACCGAGGCAGAGCACGCGGCCCTTGGCGTAGACCGAGAGCTGGTTGTCCTCGCCCGTCGGTCCCGGCAATTCGGTGACGGATAGGCGCGTGGAAACTGGCTCCGGCGCGGCATCGATCACGGCCTGCGGATCCGGCATGAGCGGCTCTTTCGCATCGGTGCGGCGCACGTCCTGCCGGGTGAAGCGCGCCACATAGTCCGGGCCGCCCGCCTTGGGTCCGGTTCCGGACAGGGCGGAGCCGCCGAAGGGCTGCACGCCGACGACGGCGCCGATCTGGTTGCGGTTGATGTAGATGTTGCCCACGCGCAGCCGCCGCTTGGTCTCCTCCACCCGGCCGTCGATCCGCGTGTGCAGACCGAAGGTCAGTGAATAGTCCCGCGCATTCACCGCGTCGATGATCGCCGGGATCTGGTCCGCCTCGAACCGCGCGACGTGCAGGACAGGCCCGAATACTTCCCGCGTGACGTCCTCGTAGCCGCCCACCTCGATCAGGGTCGGCGGCACGAACAGGCTCCCATTCCTATCGAAAGCGGCGGGTGCCTCCAGCTGGAAGAGCGGGTCGTGTCCCGCGATGTAGTCCATCAGCCCGGCGCGGGCGCGCGCGTCGATGACCGGTCCCACGTCGGTGGAGAGATGCCACGGATCGCCGAGACGCAACTCTGCCATGGCGTCTTTCAGCAACCTTAGGAACGGATCATAGATGTCGTTCTGCACGAACAGCACGCGAAGGGCGGAACAGCGCTGGCCCGCGCTCTGGAAGGCGCTCGCCAGGACGTCGCGCACGGCCTGTTCCGGCAGGGCCGTCGAGTCCACGATCATGGCGTTGATACCGCCCGTCTCCGCCACCAGCGGCGCTTCGGGGGCGAGATGGCGCGCAACCGAGCCGTGGATGGCCTGCGCCGTCTGGGTGGAGCCCGTAAAGACCACCCCGTCGATGCGCGGATCCGACGTGAGCGCCGCGCCCACGACAGCCCCTTCGCCCGGCAGGGTCTGGAGTGCCGTTTCCGGGACGCCCGCCGCGTGCATCAGTTCGGTCGCGCGCATCGCGATCAGCGGCGTGGCTTCGGCGGGCTTGGCGATGACGGCACTGCCCGCCGCCAGCGGTCCGGCCACTTCGCCGACGAAGATGGCGAGCGGGAAGTTCCACGGCGCGATGGCTGCGACCGTGCCGAGCGGATGGTCTTCGTCGGACGCGAATGTCGCGTAGTACCGCAGAAAGTCCGCCGCCTCGCGCAGCTCCGCCACCGCGTCTTCGGCCGTCTTGCCCGCTTCGCGCGCCAGCAAGGCCAGCAGTTCGGGAGCGGCATCTTCCAGAGCGTCCGCCGACGCGGACAGGATGCGCGCGCGCTCCCCGGCCGGAGCGGCCCAGACCTCGGCGCGGCCTATGGCGGTTCGGGTCCGCGCTTCGTCCGCGAAATCCACCATGCCGACGACTTCGGACGGGTGCGCGGGGTTGGTGACGGTCACGCCGGAGCCGTAGGTCCAACGGTGCGTGCGGAAGTCTTCCCGAGACGCATTGTCCCCGGCATCACGTGCCGGGGACGGTTCAAGGCCTAGAAAGTTTCCAATCGTTTCCGGATCGCGCAGATCGTAACCGCGGCTGTTTACGTGCGGATCGGTCGTGTCGCGGGGCCGTGGCAGTGTCGTGCCTCCCGTGTCCGCGAACGGGTCCGCGATGATCTCCTCCACGCTCACCGCAGCGTCCGTCACCTTGGAGACGAAGGAACTGTTCGCGCCGTTCTCCAGCAGACGGCGCACAAGATAGGCGAGCAGGTCCTCATGCTCGCCCACGGGCGCGTAGATGCGCACGGGCCGGTCCAGCTCCTCACGCAGATAGGCATGGAGCGCCTCGCCCATGCCGTGCAGGCGCTGGAATTCGTAGCCTCCAGGGCCTCCAGGCGTCTCATGCGCCAGCTCCAGGATGGCCGCGACCGTGTGGGCGTTGTGGGTGGCGAATTGCGGGTAGAGGCGCGGGCGGCGGGCCAGCAGCTTTTCGGCGCAGAGGATATAGTTGCGGTCCGTGTCGGCCTTGGTCTCGAAGACGGGATAGCGGTCCAGTCCCATGACCTGAGCGCGTTTGACTTCCGTGTCCCAGTAGGCGCCCTTGACCAGGCGCACCATTAGGCGGCGGCCCGTGTCTTCGGCCAGCGCGGCGACCCAGTCGATCACGGCCGGGCTGCGCGTGCCGTAGGCCTGCACGACGAGGCCCAGCCCGTCCCAGCCCGCCAATTGCGGATTGCGGGCCAGCGCCTCCACGATGTCGAGGTTCAGCTCCAGCCGCTCGCTTTCCTCGGCATCGATGTTGAAGCCCATCCGCGCCTCGGCCGCCATGGCGGCCAGTTCGGTCACGCGGGGCAGAAGCTCGCCCATCACGCGGTCGCGCTGGAATTCGTCATAACGCGGGTGCAGCGCAGACAGCTTGACGGAAATGCCCGGATTGTCGGCGATGTCGCCGCTGTTGCAGCGCGCGGCAAGGGCTCGGATCGCGTTCGCATAGTCCTCGAAATAGTCCAGCGCGTCCGGCATGCTCATCGCCGCCTCGCCCAGCATGTCGTAGCTGTAGCGGTACTGGCCGGAGGCACGGCGGATCGCGCCCCCGATGGTTTCGCCTAGCACGAATTGACGGCCCATGATCTTCATGGCTTCGCGCACGGCCCGGCGGATGACGGGTTCGCCGAGACGGCGGATCATGCCGCCGAGCGTCTTCGAGACGGGCGTCTTCTCGTCCAGGACCCGGCCGGTCATCATGAGCGCCCAGGTCGAGCTGTTGATCAGCGGGCTGGCGGAACGCCCCAGATGGTTGCCCCACTGGGAGGGCGCGATCTTGTCCTCGATCAGATCGTCCATCGTCTCATTGTCCGGCACGCGCAGCAGCGCCTCGGCCAGGCACATGAGCGCCACGCCCTCGTCCGTGGACAGGCCGTATTCGGCCAGCATCAACTCCATAAGGCCGGGCTTGGAGTCCTCGCGCAGGTGACGGACGAGCGTGCGGGCGCGGTCCTGGATGCGGGCGCGCAGATCCGCGTTTCCGAGGGCGGACCCCTGCGGCAAGGAGGAGACGGTTGTGAAGGCCTGGCTCCGGATGGCGTCGCGAAAATGATCCATGCCCGCCTCATAGGGCAAGGGCGGCGCGCTGTCGCTTTCGCAGCGAACTGTTTCGCCGCAAATTCGTTGCTTCCAATGCCCGGAACGCCGCTGCTAGAGACCCGCCCATGCCCTCCTCCGCCCCGTCCTCCCATACGCTGATCATCGGTGCGTCCCATGCCGGGTCGCAAGCCGCGGTCAGCCTGCGCCAGGCGGGCTATGAGGGCCGGGTCACGCTTGTCGGCGACGAGGCGATCGCACCCTACCACCGTCCGCCTCTGTCCAAGGACTATCTGTCCGGAGAGCGCGACGCGGCCGACATCCTGCTGCGGCCCGAGGACAGCTACGCCCAGGGCGAGATCGAGCTGCGTCTGGGCGTCAGGGTCGGGGCCATCGACCGGGCGCGCAAATGCGCCACAACGACGGACGGCGACGAGATGCTCTACGACAATCTGGTGCTCGCCACGGGCGCGCGCGTGCGCCGCCTGCCCATACCGGGCGCGGACCTGCCGAACGTCTTCTACCTGCGCGACGCCTCCGACGTGGACGCCATCCGCGCCCGGGTGGAGCCGGGCGCCCGCGCCGTCATCATCGGCGGCGGCTATATCGGGCTGGAGACGGCGGCGAGCCTGCGCAAGCGCGGCATGGACGTGACCCTGCTGGAAGCCCAGCCGCGCATCCTCGCCCGCGTCACATCCGAGGTGATGAGCGACTTCTACCGCCGGGTCCACACAGAGGAGGGCGTGGAGATCGTGGAGGACTGCATGGCGTCCGAGATCGAACAGGAGGGCGGAGGCCTTCGCGTCCGCACCTCCTGCGGGCGGGCCTACGCCGCGCACATGGTCGTCATCGGCATCGGCGTGATCCCGAACACCGAACTGGCGGAGTTCGCGGGGCTCGACATCGCCGACGGCGTCCGCGTCAATTCCTACTGCCAGACGTCCGACCCGGACATCTACGCCATCGGGGACGTGTCGTGGCACCACAACCCGGTCTATGACCGACACCTGCGCCTGGAGAGCGTGCCCAACGCGACCGAACAGGCCAAGACCGTGGCGGCGCACATTACGGGCACGCCCAAACCCTATGACGCCCTGCCCTGGTTCTGGTCCGACCAGTTCGACCTGAAACTCCAGATTGCCGGGCTGTCGGACGGCCATGACAGCGTCGTGCTGCGCGGCGATCCGCACACAGGCCGCAGCTTCGCGGCCTACTACTTCGCCGGAGACCGCCTGCTCGCCGTGGACGCCGTCAACGCCCCGCGCGACTTCATGACCGCGAAAATGGCGCTGTCGAAGGGCAAGACGCTGGACCGCGAGCGTCTCGCGGGCGCAGACGACAAACAGCTGAAATCCCTGATCCGGTAGATGCAGCTCGACCTGTTCACCCCGGTCCCGGATACGTTCTGGGACGGCTCGACCCTGCCTCTGCCGACCGACGTCGCACTGGCGCAGGTGGAAGCGGCGATCGCGGCGGCGGAGGACGTCTTCCAACGCACGGGTCACAACCGCAACCACGCCGCCTACCGCCTGCTGGTCCGGCTGAGGAAACAGCGCGCCGCCCTGCGTGCGGCCAATACGCCATGAAGATCCCGTGATCGACCTGTCCTTCACCGCCTCGCTCTGGCGCTGGAAAGGCGACAGTGCCTGGCATTTCATTACGGTGCCGGACGAGACG
>JBARXH010000186.1:0-1606 GCA_049647245.1 Litorimonas sp. | reverse complement strand
GGATGGCTCCCTTCGCCCGCCAGCAATTCGAAGGCCAGCGTCAGCAACCCGTCGCCCGCCAGCACCGCGATCGCGTCGCCATAGACCTTGTGCACGGTCGGCTTGCCCCGCCGCAGATCGTCATCGTCCATGCAGGGCAGATCGTCATGCACCAGCGAATAGACGTGCAGGCACTCCAGCGCGCACCCCACGGTCATCGCCGCGCCCGCATCCCCGCCCAGAAGCCGTGCCGTCTCGAGAACCAGAAACGGCCGCAATCGCTTGCCGCCGCCCAAGGCCGCATAGCGCATCGCCTCGACCACCACGGCCTGATGACCGGAAGGCCGGGGCAAGAGGCGGTCGAGCGCGGCTTCGACGTCGTCGGCGACGGCGGACAGGCGGGACCGGAAGCCGGAAGGGGCGCGGAGTGTCGTCGTCATGATGTCGCCAGCATCGAGCTGCCCTCTAGATACTGGCTGACGCGTTCTCTTCCCCCCGTGGCGCGGGGGGAAGTCCCTGGAGCGCAGCGGAAGGGGATGGGGGGCAGGCCTATAGCGTAGGGCCCCGTCGATGACGCCCCCCCATCGACCTCGCTTCGCTCGGCCACTTCCCCCCGAGCCGCAGGGGGAAGACATGTGCGCGAGGATGGCTCAGTCATCGGTCTTCGTCCTTTCGGCCCTGTGCCAGATCGCGTCCAGCACGGAGGCGCGATGGCGATAGACTTCCTCATTGGTGAAACGAATCACGGTCCAGCCCTTGCTCATCAGATGCGACGTCCGCCTCTCATCGTAGGCAATCTCATCTTCCGTCCCATGTGTCGCGCCGTCGATTTCCACGGCCAGCTTCAAGGAAACGCAGGCAAAATCCAATATGTAGGGCTCTACGGGATGCTGTCGCCGAAACCTCAGTCCGCCCAGTTGCTTGTGACTGAGACCGAGCCACAACCTGTCTTCCGCAGCCGTAGGGTCTGCCCTTAAGGACTGCGCCCGCGACAGGGTCGTTTTCCGGAGCCGACCCAAAGCCCTACCCCGCGTCGAACGGCTCCGTTCCCGCGCTCCCGTCCGGGGCCAGGACGATCTTCTCCACCTTCAGCTGGGCGCTCTTCAGCTTGCCTTCGCAGTGCGCCTTGAGCTTGGCGCCGCGCTGATAGAGGGCGATGCTCTCCTCCAGCGGGGCGTCGCCGCCTTCCAGCTGGCGGACGATGCCTTCCAGTTCGGACAGGGCGTCCTCGAAGCTGAGATCCTTGATCGGTGTATCGCTCACGCGGGAGTTCCCTTCCTATTGGGCCTGCTATTGGGTCTGGCTGCCGGGCCGGACCATGCGGCGGCGGCTCCAGTGCAGATCGCCGTTCTGGCTGCGGCATTTCCAGCCGCGGGCCATGAGGCTGCCCTTGATCATGCGGTTAAACCATCCGTGCCCGGAGACATAGACGATTTTCCCGCCTGCGGCCCGGGCCTCCAGTTCGGCGGCGACCGCATCCGCGCGGTCGCGGGCTTCGGCGTGGCTTTCCATGCCGTCGCTGTAGCCCAGGTACCAGACGATGCGCGCCACGGTGCCCCAGCTCTTGGGCCGGAGCCTGAGCGGGCCGAGCGGCGGGGACGGCAGGGCGGCTTCGACCAGGCCGGGC
>JBARXH010000185.1:0-1886 GCA_049647245.1 Litorimonas sp. | reverse complement strand
CCCCCAATGCGCCGGCCGTGACGGCCAATCCGGCCATGAATTGTCGTCTTGCGATCATTGCACTCTCCCTGCCGTGTTCGACCCTACCAGCCGCCGCCTCCGCCGCCACCCCCGCCGCCGGAGAAGCCGCCTCCGCCCGAGCCGGAGCTGAAGCCGCCCGAACTGGAGGACTGGCTGACCGGCGCGGCGGCGGCCACGCCTGCCGTCATGGTCTTGCCGAGCGTGCGGCCGAAATCGACGGGGCCTCGCCCGGCGCGGAAGGCGTTGCCGTGGGCATAGGCGGGACGGTATTCGGCGGCTTCGCGCGGGAGCGAGGTCTCGAACTGCTTCGTCCACGGCTTCTCCACGCCCAGCGCCATGGCGTAGGGCAGGAAGCGCTCGTAGAGCTCCACCGTCATGGCAGGAGCGCGGCCCGACAGCGGGTCGGCCATGTTCAGGCGTTTCTCCTCCGCCGTTTCCAGATAGAGCTTGAAACCCTCGATCTCCGACGAAACCTGCGCTCCGCGCTTCGTCGGAGCGGGCAGCAGGAACGCGAAGACGACATTCAGCACGGCCAGCCCGGCAAAGAGCCACAGCACGACCCCGCCATTCTTCGCGACCGGCGCGGCCAGCACGATGGCCACCAGAGCCAGCGACGCGGCGACGCCCATCACCGCGAACAGCAGGTTGCGGCGGTAGTATTTTGGCCCGTACCGCTCGGCGAGGGTCCGGTGGAAGTCCATCACACCGCTGTAGAAGGCCGTATCCGTTCCGCCGTCCAGCGTCAGCACGCCCCGGCGCGGCATGACGGCGTCCAGAAAGGCCGCGCCATCCCGGCTTCGCGCATGTTGCGAGACCTGCCGGATTGTGGTGCGCTTCTTGTCGGCCTCGATATCGAGCGTGCCTGCTGCGCCCATCTGCATCATCAGTGCGGAAAAGGCGTCCATGTCGCGGAAGCCCTTGTGGTGGATGTAGTGGACGGCCGCGGCGCTATAGTGGGCGCCATCCGTCATCCGGGGCGGTTCGTAGCGGGCGAAAACGGGCGGCTTGGCCGGATCGCGGCCGACCCGGTTCCACGCGCGCCAGTAGTAGAGCAGGAGCGCCAAGCCGCCGAGACCCAGCAGGATGACCGCGCCGTGCTTCAGCCAGAAGAGGCGGCGCAAGCGCTCTGCGCTCATCGGGTCGATGACGCCCCGCGCGATGGAAACGGAAACATTCACGCCCTGTCGCGGGGGCAGGGCGCGCGTGGTCTCGATGGTGACTGTCCCGTCCACGACCCGGACGTCCGCGTCATCCATCGTGTTGTTGCCATTGCCGGTCACGGCCCGGACGTTCACCACTTGCGCGCCGTCGGGGAACCGGATCGTCGTGCGCGATGTCTCGATGGGAAAGTCCCAATAGGTCCCGACCGGGTTCCACCAGAGTTCGTCGCGCGCGCCGTAGGGGTCGGTCTCGTCGCGGTGCCGCCGGATTTCGTCGCCCACACGGTAGCGGATCTCGTAGCGGTGCGGTCCTCGGTCCAGCAGGCGGTCGGCGCGCCCGATCCGCCAGGTCACCGCATTGCCCTCGCGCAGCGTGGTCACGGGTTCCGGCGCCCCATTGCGCGTCACGCCGATCAGATCGTAATCGTAGGGCTGCGACACGCCGAGAAAGGTGTAGCGGGCGGGAAGCTCCCTGAAGATGCCGCGCCGGATCTGCTGGCCTTCCGCGATCAATTCGATGGTTTCCGTGACGATCATCTCGCCGGACCGCTCGACCTCTATGTCCACGTCATATCGGGTGATGCGCTCCTGCGCGAACGCCGCCCCTGCGAAGATCAGGGCGAGAAGAAGGGAGAGAAGTGTCCTCACGCGCCGAACTCCGTCGATGGCAGGGCGGCATCGGCCGGGTCGATCTCGAAATAGAGT
>JBARXH010000184.1:0-3071 GCA_049647245.1 Litorimonas sp. | reverse complement strand
GGACACGCCCTAGGCGGCCGCGGTGCGTGCCGCGCTTGCACCCGGACGGAGCGCGGCGATGTTCTCCGCAAGGGTTCCGGCGCCCTTGAACACGGCGCTGCCGGCCACGAGCGCGGTCGCCCCGGCGTCGATGCAACGCGGCGCGGTATCCGGATTCACGCCGCCATCCACTTCCAGGACGATGTCGCGACCCGTCCGGTCGATCATGCCGCGCAAGGTCTCGATCTTGGACAGCTGGCTGTCGATGAAGCTCTGCCCGCCGAAGCCGGGATTGACGCTCATGACAAGGATCAGGTCGATCAGGTCGATGACCGGCTCCACGACAGAGACGGGCGTTCCGGGGTTCAGCACGAGGCCCGGCTTCGCGCCGAGGGACCGGATGGTCTGAAGGCTGCGGTGCGTGTGCGGGCTGGCGTCCGGATGGATGGACAGGACATCCGCGCCCGCATCCACGAAGGCCTCGAGATAGGGGTCGGCCGGCGCGATCATCAGGTGCACGTCAAACGGCTTGGCGGAATGGGGGCGCAACGCCTTCACCACGGCCGGGCCGATGGTGATGTTGGGCACATAGTGGCCGTCCATCACGTCGACGTGGATCATGTCCGCCCCGGCTGCGTCCACGTCGCGGACCGCCGCACCGAGCGCCGCGAAATCGGCGGACAGGATGGACGGGGAGATGAGGACGTCGCGCACGGGCAGCCTTGGTGTTGGGGACCCGGCATCGGGTCGCTCATGTGGCAATTTCATGTTCGCGCCGTGCCGGACCCGTGGGGCCAAAAAAAGGCGGGGCGAAAACAAGGCCGGATGGAAGCCCCGTCCGGCCTGCCCGGCTGGTAGCAGCGCGGCGGACGCTTCGCAACGCGCCTCAACGAGAAAGCCCGGACCAGGGTTAACCGGACCGGGCGCGATGTTCTGGGGCTGTTCCCCGCAAAGCGGGGATAAGCGGACTACTTGCGGATGGGCAGGTAGTCGCTGGAGCTGTAGGTCTGGCCCGAGGTGGCGTAGCCGCCCTGGGTGATCGTGGTCGTCGGCGCGACATAGGTGGATGTCGTGGCGACCGTATCGCAGCACGGCGTCGTCAGCTCGGGTGCGATGTAGGTCGAAGACGAGCCGAACGTCGAGGACGTCGTCGGTGCGATGTAGGTCGAGGTGGACGGCGCGACGTAGGTGCTGCTCGTGTGCGACGAGAAGCTGGAGCCGCGCTGCAGGCAGCTGCCGTCGGGCTGAGGCGTCGTTCCGGTCGGGCATTCGGCCGTGCCCACGGAGGAGCTGTAGGACGAGCTGTAACCGGACGAATAGCTGGAGCCGCCGGAGATCACGGAAGACCCCGTATAGCTGGTGACGTGGCCGCCGCCCTGCAGGCAGGTGCCGTCGGGCTGGGACGTGGTGCCTGCCGGGCACGGTGCGGTTTCGCTGGAGAAGGACGGACCGGACACGGTGCTCGTGTGCGACGAGATCACGCCGCTGGAGATGGGTCCGCTGTGGACCACGCCGCCGTGGACGACACCCGACGAATAGGGCGTCGCGCAACCTGCGCCGCAGGGCACGCCTTCGTAATCATAGTGGGTCAGCGGTGCGGGTGCGCCCCATCCGCCAGCCGCGTAAGTCGGGCCGGCATAGGCCGTGCCGCAAGTCGCCGCGCCGCAACCGGCGCCTTCGAAATCATGGACCGTCGCACCGCCGTAACGCACGCTCGGTGCGGCATGGCTGTTGACGCAGGCCGTGAGACCCAGAGTGGCGATTCCGGCGGTGGCCATCAGGCCCGTGCGGAAAAACTGTTTCGTGCTCATCAGAGCCTCCCATTATGACACATCGCTCCCGACGTCGCTTCAAGAGTCGTGCCAGTTCCGACGACCCATAAGGGTTTCCGGGTTAATACGGGCTTAGGCTCGGGGCGTTTTGCAAAAAACCTTTGCAAATCAACCCTTCGCCCCCTCCTCCCGGCGCATCGCCGCGATGAAGAAACCGTCCATGCCCCGACCGTCCGGTGCGTCTGTCGGCAGGAGACGGACCATTCCGTCTTCCAGCCGCGCCTCGGGCAAGTCGAGCCCCGGCACCTGTTCCACCCGTTCAAGGCGAAAATCGGGCGAGGCCTTCAGGAACTTGCGGACGCGGTCCGCGCCCTCGCGCTCCTGCAGGGAACAGACGGAGTAGAGGAGCGTCCCCCCCGGCGCGACGCATTTCCCCGCACGGAGGAGCAACTTGTCCTGGAGTCGGGTGAGAGGGGTGATGTCGCGTTCCTTGCGGTTGTAGATCACGTCCGGATGGCGCCGGAACGTGCCCGTCGCCGAACAGGGCGCATCGAGCAGCACGGCGTCGAAGGGCGTTTCGGGCTCGTATTCCTGCAGGTCCGTGACCATGACCTCGGCGTCCAGCTTGGTGCGCTCGAGGTTCTGTCGCAGACGGATCACCCGCGCCTCCGAGAGGTCGATCGACGTGACGTCGGCCCCCATGGCGGCCAGTTGCAGCGTCTTGCCGCCCGGCGCGGCGCACAGATCGGCGACACGCTTGCCGTCTACACCGCCAGAGACCTGCGCGAGCAGCCGGGCCGGCATCGCCGCCGCCACGTCCTGCGCCCACCATGCGCCCGCATCGAAGCCGTCCAGTGCGGCGATGTTGCCGATCGTGTCCAAGCGGACGGTGGTATCCGCGATGAGCGCGCCGCCCAGCTTTTCGGCCCATTGCGGCGCATCCGCCTTGACCGACAGGTCGAGCGGCGGTGCGGTCGCCAGCAGCAACGCCATGCGCCGCACGGCGGGCTTGCCGTAGAGGCGCGACCACTCCGCCCGGAGCCAACCGGGAATGTTCTGCAGGGGCGGCGTGCGGGCGGCGTCGGCCTTGCCCGTTTCCGCCACCTTGCGCAGCACGGCATTGACCAGCCCCTTGAACGGCTCGCCCTTGCCGTCGGCTTTCACCAGCGTGACCGTGTCGCCCACGGCGGCATGAGGCGCGACATCCATGAACACCATCTGGGCCGTGGCCGTCTGCAGATAGGCCTGCACCCGTCCGGGCGGCGGGCGCTGCACCAGCGGGGCGAGCACCGCATCGATCTGCCCCAGACGCCGCAGCGT
>JBARXH010000183.1:0-12509 GCA_049647245.1 Litorimonas sp. | reverse complement strand
CATCGAGCCCCAACGACTCCGATCCCGACTATCTCGTCTTCAGGCGCGGGGCGTTCACGGGATCCGGACGCTCGGGTGCCGTAAACGTCGAGGTGCAGGATATCCCGTTCGAAGCGGATACCTATTTCCTCGAAGCCTATGAGTTTCTCAACATCGACCAGTCCGATTCCAACGATCAGGACACATGCTACACAATCCGGGCGCAGTAGGAGCAAGACGATGAAACTGATCTTCCAGATGTTTGCCCTTGTTGCCTCTGCCGCTCTGGCAGCTTGCTCCGCATCTCCGGATGCCGTGTCCGCGACGGATGATGCCCATGCCGGTCACGCGCACATGGAGGCCCACACGGTCAAGCCAGGCGCGGCTGTGCAATTCTCGTACACCATCGACGGAACGCTGTCCGTCGGTGCATTCACGGACGTCGTCGTCGGAATGGACCACGCCTATTCCGGCGAAACCGTCACCGTCTCGGCCAGCGCGACCGAAGGGCTGGATGTCCTGTCTTCGTCGGCTGAAAAGCGCTTCGACACCGCCTCCGCTTTCGCGGAGCCCTGGCGGATCGCAATCCGACCGTCCCATGACGGCGTCCACTATCTGACGCTCACGGCCGTTGTCGACGATCCGTCCGGCGCGCCGGATGCGCGGGTGCAGTCCATCCGCATCGATCTGGGTGGCAAGACGATACCGACCGATCCTGCAGGCAAGCCGACACTGACCGGGTCCGAAGACGGTCAGGTCGCCGTGCTCCGCGCCTCGGAGACGATCGAATCCGCCGACCGCTAGCCTTGTGCGCCCAGAATCCTGCCGCGATCGGGCGGCAGGTGCGCAACGGACATGAACGCTTGTCCACCGCGCCGGGCTTTTGCTACGGACGCCGTTCTCTGCGGCACGATCATGCGCCGCTTCCGACTTGGGACCCACTTCCATGCAAAAATGGACCCCTTCCAGCTGGCGGAGCCGACCCGCCCTGCACATTCCGGACGACTATCCGGATAGCGATGCGCTCGAAGCCGTCGAAACGACACTGCGGGGCTATCCGCCCCTGGTCTTCGCCGGCGAAGCGCGCCGTCTGAAAGCGCGCCTTGCCGATGTGGCGCTGGGCAAGGCATTCCTGCTGCAAGGCGGGGACTGTGCGGAGAGCTTCAAGGAGTTTCACCCCGACAATCTGCGGGACATGTTCCGTGTCATGATGCAGATGGCCGTCGTATTGACCTATGGGGGCGGGCAACCCGTCGTGAAGGTCGGACGCATCGCCGGGCAGTTCGGCAAACCCCGCAGCTCCCCGGTGGAGGTCAGGGACGGCGTGACGCTGCCCAGCTACCGCGGCGACAACATCAATGGCATGGCCTTCGATCCGGACGCGCGGCGCCCCGACCCGGACCGTCTCTTGAAGGCCTATGGCCAGTCGGCAGCGACACTCAACCTGCTGCGCGCCTTCTCGACGGGCGGGTACGCCAATCTCCGCAACATCCACAAGTGGACGCTCGGTTTCGTGTCCGACACCGAAGCCAGCCAGCGTTACGCGGAGCTTTGCGACACGATCAGCGACGCCCTCGACTTCATGGAAGCCTGTGGGGTGACGCCTGAGTCCACGCCGCAAATGGCTCAGACGGACTACTACACGTCCCACGAAGGACTTCTGCTCGGTTACGAGGAGGCCATGACCCGGATCGATAGCACCTCGGGCCGTTGGTACGACACGTCCGCCCACATGCTCTGGATCGGCAATCGGACGCGACAGCTCGACCATGCCCATGTGGAATTCTTCCGTGGAATCGAGAATCCGATTGCCATGAAGATCGGCGAAGGTCTCGACCCGGACGAACTGATCCGCCTGACGGACGTGCTGAACCCCGACAACGAACCCGGCCGTCTGACGTTGATCGCGCGCTATGGCCACGACAAGGTCGCCCAAGGCCTTCCGACGCTGGCCCGCGCCATCAAGTCGGCCGGGCGGCATGTCGTCTGGTCGTGCGATCCGATGCACGGCAACACGATCAAGACCGCGTCCGGCTACAAGACCCGCCCGGTGGACAACATCCTGTCCGAAGTGAAAACCTTTATGCAGGTGCTGCACAGTGAAGGGTGCTGGCCCGGTGGGGTCCACTTCGAAATGACCGGCCAGAACGTGACCGAATGCATCGGCGGCTCCGCCCGCGTCGTTCGCGAAGAAGATCTGTCGTCGCGCTACCACACGCATTGCGACCCGCGCCTGAATGCCGACCAGGCGTTGGAACTTGCATTCCTGGTCGCGGAAGAGCTGAACAGCTACCGCAAGGGCGAACGGGCGAAGCTGGCCGTCTAGCTGTCGACCTTCGGGGGCAGCGACTGCGCAACTTCCGCGAAGCTCATGAACATTCCTGACAGGAGGGATATGGTCGTCGCGACCAGCATGACGATAATCAGGGCGACCCCGAGTGTCAGCGCCCGTCCGAAACGGCCGCCCGCGGACTCTGTTTCGGGGAAAGCGCCCAAATAGGCCGTGATCGATACGGCGGCTGCGCTGAGCAGCAGTCCACCTGTAGAAGCCCAGGAGACATAAGCGTCAGGCAGAAACACCATCGGAAAGGTCGACAGCAGAAGAAGTATCTGTGCGGGGATGAGCAAGGCGTAGATGTAGCGGATGCGCACGGCCGCACTCAGCGGCTCGGCATAGGCACGCCATGCCAGACCGAACAGCGTGTATAGGGCAAAGGACACGAAGGGCGTGTAGAATAGAAGCCTGTCTAGAACCGCATCGGTCAGGGCGCGCGGGTCCGCCTCGAGCCAGCGGGGCTGCTCTTCGCCAAGCTCCGCGATCATCTGTTCGAACATTCCGACATAGAGCTCGGTCATGACCTGCCCTTCGCCGATATAGAGGTAGCGGAAGTACGAGGCGAGCGCGAGCAGGACGACATAGACCCGGATCGATGGCGTGTAGTCCGACCAGTCCTTTGTCTGGGCCGCCAGGAAATAGCGCCGCGGCTTGAGCAGCACGTCTCTTACGCTTCTGGCTGTCTTCGATCCGAACCCCAGACCGTCCTCGAACAGGTCGCCTATGCCAACATCCATCCGTCCCCTCCCGTGGTCGTGCAGTCTGTGTGGAGCGTGACACATTCCCTGTCGAGTCCGTGGCAGCGCACCAAGAAAAAGGCCGCCCCGTTCTCACGGAGCGGCCCTGTCTTGTAGGCGGCGTTTTACGCCGAAGACGCTAGAGGTCTTTCAGGCCGACGCTCGGCTTGAACTGAGCGGAGGTCTTGGCCTTGCTCATCATCTTCTCGCCGGTCTGCGGGTTGCGCATTTCGCGGGACGGACGGTGCTTTGCGATGAACTTGCCGAAGCCCGGCAGGTTCACTTCGTTGCCGTCCTTCAGCTCGGCGGTGATGATGTCCAGCACACCGTTCACGGCGTCGCCTGCGGCGGACTGGCTGGTGTCGAGATGGTCGGCCAGTTTGGCGACGAGTTCTTTCTTGTTCATCGGGAAATCCTTCGATGTCTGTCCCGGACGCGACGTGCTCCGGGTCTGCGTCAAAATAGACCTCAAAAGCGCAGGGTTGTCACGAAAATGCCCGTAAAATGGGCGTTTTTGACCTGTATAAGCCAGAATCCGGGACCGATGAGCGCTCTAAGCCTCTCGGATTTCGCCAAAACCGGGCCAGACCGCCGAATCGCTTGCGTGATGAAAAGCCCGCTTGTTCGCGCTCCGACCCCGCTTATGAGGTCTCCATGACAGAGGGATTCAGAGTCGGAGTCGTCGGGGCCGGGGCCTTCGCGACCTATCATGCAGGCAAGGTTGCGGACCATCCACGATGCATCCTGTCCGGCATCTACGACCGCTCACGAGACCGCGCGGAAACCCTTGCAGGGAAGCACAGCGTGACGGCGTCCGACAGTTTCGATCAACTCATCGAGGTTTCCGATGCCTTGATCGTCGCGATTCCCAGCACCGAACATACGCAGAGCGCACTCACGTCACTGGATGCAGGCTGCCATCTTCTGGTGGAGAAGCCGCTTGCGCCATCGGTGCAACAGGCCGAGCGGATCGTCGCAAAGGCGGCCTCGACAGGTCGGGTCCTTCAAGTCGGACATCAGGAGCGGATCGTGATGTCGGCCATCGGTCTGGACCGGGTAGAGGCGAGGCCCTCCGAAATCGAAATCGTTCGTCACGGCCCGCGCAGCCGACGCAACCTCGATGCTAGCGTCGTGATGGATTTGATGGTCCACGATCTCGACTTGCTCGGTGCGCTGTTCGGCCCTCCGGACTGGGTCAGCACGGAGGCCGCCCGCACCGTTTATTCCGGCAAGATCGACACGGCCCGGGCCGAACTCGGATTTGGCGAGACGACGGCCTATGTGTCTGCATCGCGCGACGCGGAGCCGGAACGGCGTTGGACTCTGCGCTACCCGCAGGGGACCGTTTCCATCGATTTCGGGCGCAAGACGCTGCGACATGACACGCCCTTCGACCTCGATGCGGATTTCGGAGAGCGCGCCGACGTCAAGGACAGCCTTGCCACGGCGTTCGACCGCTTCGTCCGCGCCTGCCTTGACGGGCACGCCCCGCTGGCCACAGGAGAGGAGGGGCTCGCCGCCGTAAGAGTGGCCGCCGCCATCGAGGGGACCTGATCATGCGAAAACTCGCCCGCATCCTTTTCGTCATCGCCGCGCTACTGTTCGTCATCGCGGGCATCGGCTATGTCTTGAAAAAGGACGACGTGGACCGGTTGATGACGGTCAACACCCTGTTCGATGCCGACAGGATCGTCGGCAATTTCTCAAACATGGACCGGGCTTTCCTGACCCGCACGCTCGATGTCGAGTTGCGGGACGATCTTCGTTCCAACCCGTCACCCCTGCCGGAAACAATCAGCATCGACGGCGAAGACCAGCCGGTCTCGACCATCCTCGAGGAACTCGACACGACGGCCCTCGTCATTCTGCGGGACGGCGAGATCATTCACGAAAGCTACTATCTGGGCACGGACGCCGACGACCGGCGTATCAGCTGGTCGGTGGCCAAGTCCTTCATGTCCGGACTCTATGGCGTCGCGCTGGAAAGTGGCGCGATCCGGAGCCTGTACGATCCCGTGACGGACTACATCCCCGAGCTTGCCGGCACGGCCTACGAAGGTGCGTCGCTCCGGAACATCCTGAACATGAGCAGCGGGATCCGCTACAATGAGGATTATCTCGACCAGGCCTCCGACATCAACAAGATGGGCCGCACGATCGCCCTGGGCGGGTCGCTGGACGACTACACGACAACCCTCACGACGCGTCAGTTCGAGCCCGGCACGGACTGGCAATATGTCTCGATGGACACGCATGTGGCGGCGTGGGCTCTACGGAATGCGACAGGCCGCAGCATCCACGCGCTGTGGGAAGAGACATATGGCCCGCTCGGCTTCCGTCAGCCGCCCTTCTACCTGACGGACGGGGAGGGCGTGGCGTTCGCACTGGGCGGACTGAACCTCACCACGCGAGACTACGCCAAGTTCGGGCAGCTCTTCCTGCAAGGTGGCGAATGGAACGGCACGCAACTGATTCCGGCGGACTGGGTGGCGGCGTCGACCGTGCATACCGCGCCGGCCTTGTCCGACCGCGATGTCGGCTACGGCTATCAGTGGTGGGTTCCCATGCCGGCCGACCGGGACTTCTTCGCCGTCGGGATCTACGGCCAGTATGTCTATGTCGATCCCGAGACCAATATCGTGATCGCCAAGAACGCGGCCGACCGCGAGTTCACCCAGCCGACCTCGGTCGGACCGCACAGCATGAACCTCAACATCGCACTATTTCGGGAGTTGGCGGCACAGCTCGGCAGAGTGGAAGACGATCAATCGTCGCGCATCGTCAGCGGTGACTGCGAGGAAACCAACGGAGCGTGGACCTGCACGGCCATGCTTGAGGATGGGCGAACCGTCGATTTCACGAGCGTCACGCGGAGCAATCTTGGCAAAGTCGGAATCAACTTGACGGTCGAAAGGGAAACCCATTCCGTGGCGCCTCATGCCCTGCTCGGCAACAATGCTTTGGTCGTCACGAGCCAATACTGGATCGATGGTCAAAGATATACCGTCACGGATGATGTGATGATTGTCGATGGAGCCTATCTACAGAGGTAGCTACACAATCGGACCGGCTTCACCTAGAGCGCTGCCATGACGGACCGCCTGCGCATTGCCTCCATTCAGCTCAACCCCGTCGTGGGCGACATATGGGGAAACGAAGCGAAGATGGCGGATGGCTATTCCCGGGCCAAGGCGGACGGGGCGGATATTGCCATCTTCCCGGAACTGATGATCCTGGGCTACCCGCCCGAAGACCTCGTCCTGCGCCCCACGGTCCAGGACGATTGCCGCAAGGCGTGCGAGCGGCTGGCGGCCCTGACGGCCGGAGGTCCGGCTCTGCTGACCACCTCGCCCTGGGTCGAAGACGGAACGCTCTTCAACGCGGCCCTCTGGATGGAAGCGGGTGAAATCAAGCATGTGCGCCTGAAACATCACCTGCCGAACTACGGCGTGTTCGACGAAGCCCGTGTCTTCGCCCGTGGCCCGCTCCCTAACCCGATAGAGTTCAAGGGTGTGAAGGTCGGTATTCCGATCTGCGAAGACCTCTGGCAGCCTGGCGTGGCCACGCATCTCGGCGACAGGGGCACGGAGATCATGCTGTCGCCGAATGGCTCGCCCTGGCGCCGCACGGCTCATGCGGAACGCACAGCCGCTCTGGGCGAGAAGGTGTTCAACAAAGGCTTGCCGCTCGTCTACGTCAATCAGATCGGCGGGCAGGACGAGTTGGTGTTCGACGGGTCGAGCTGGTCCATGGCCGCCGATGGAGAGATCGTCCAGTCGCTGAAAAGCTTCGTCGAGGATTACGACGTGGCCGACTGGGAGAGGCGCGACGGCAAATGGATCTGCGTTTCCGCCAAGCAGGAGGTCCAACTGTCGGGGCTGGAAGCGGATTGGCGCGCAGCGTGTCTCGGGCTTGGCGACTATGTCGACAAGAACGGGTTCAAACAGATCGTCCTGGGCCTATCTGGCGGAGTGGACAGCGCAATCTGCGCCGCGATCGCCACGGACGCTCTAGGCCCCGACCGCGTCTGGTGCGTGATGATGCCGAGCGAATATACGTCCTCGGATAGCCTAGAGGATGCCAAGGCCTGCGCGGCTGCGCTCAAGGTGCGATACGACATCATTCCCATCCGCCCGGCGCGCGATGCGTTCACGCAAATGCTCGCACCCCTGTTCAACGGTCTGGACCCCGACACGACGGAAGAGAACATACAGTCGCGCATCCGAGGCCTGACTCTGATGGCGATCAGCAACAAGTTCGGGCCGATGCTGGTCACGACGGGCAACAAGAGCGAAATGGCCGTGGGCTATGCCACGATCTATGGCGACATGTCGGGTGGCTACAATCCGATCAAGGATCTCTACAAGACCGAGGTCTTCCGCCTGTGCGACTGGCGCAACACTCACACGCCCGATGATCTGCTGGGCGGCGAGGCCCCGATCCCGCAACGCATCATCGACAAGCCGCCCAGTGCGGAATTGCGGGCGGACCAGAAAGACAGCGACTCCTTGCCGGACTACCCGGTCCTGGACGACATCCTTCTTGGCTTGGTCGAGCAGGAGCTGCCCGTTGAAGAAATCGTTGCCAGGGGCCATTCGCGAGACGATGTCATGCGCATTCAGCGACTCCTCTACATTGCCGAATACAAGCGCCGTCAGGCTCCACCCGGCGTTAAGATCGGCAGCAAGAATTTCGGCCGAGATCGGCGCTATCCGGTGACCAACCGATACCGCGACCGGTACGGAGACTGATCGGACAAGCCGGGCGCGTGGGAAAAGCAGAAATCCCCGGTTTCAAACGCATCTTCGCGCTTCTATAGCCCCCGCCATGTCTTCACGTGTCCGCTTCGCGCCTAGCCCTACCGGCAAACTCCACGTCGGTAATGTCCGCACTGCCCTGATGAACGTGCTTCACGCCCGCAAGACGGGCGGAACGTTCATCCTGCGGATCGACGACACGGATACGGAGCGCGGGACGCAAGCGTTCGAAGACGGGATCCGCGGCGATCTCACCTGGCTTGGCCTTGTCTGGCAGGAGACGTTCAGCCAGTCCAAGCGCTTCAACCTCTATGACGAAGCCGCCGAAACATTGAAGGAAGCCGGCTTGCTCTACCCGGCCTACGACACGGCCGAGGAACTCGACCGCCAGCGCAAGCTGCAGGCCGTCAAGGGCAAGCCGCCTATCTATGACCGCCGCGCTCTGGAGCTGACGGATGAACAGAAGGCGGCCTATGAAGCGGAAGGCCGCAAGCCGCACTGGCGGTTCAAGCTGTCCGGCAATCCGGTGAGCTGGACCGATCTCGTCCGGGGGGACCAGAGCATCGATACGGGATCCATCTCCGACCCCGTACTGATCCGGGGCGACGGATCCTATCTCTACACCTTGCCCAGCGTGGTGGATGATATCGACGCCGAGATCACGCACGTCATCCGCGGCGAAGATCATGTCACCAATTCCGGCGCACAGATCGAGATCTTCCGCGCTTTGGGTGGAACGGAACCCGCCTTCGCGCACACGCCGCTCCTGGTGGACAAGGACGGCGGCAAGCTCTCCAAACGACTCGATAGCCTGTCGATGCAGCAGCTGCGCGAGCAGGGCTACGAGCCCATGGCGATCCTGTCC
This sequence comes from Litorimonas sp., assembly GCA_049647245.1. Classification (GTDB taxonomy): domain Bacteria; phylum Pseudomonadota; class Alphaproteobacteria; order Caulobacterales; family Maricaulaceae; genus Litorimonas. The sequence goes on along the minus strand of JBARXH010000183.1, from coordinate 3,836 downwards.
CTGCTGGCCAAGATCGGAACGTCGGACCCCGTCGAGGAGCGCTTCGCCCTCAAGCAGTTGGTGGACGAATTTTCCTTCGACAAGATCGGTCGCGCGCCTGCCCGGTTCGACGATGAGGAGCTGCGGCAGCTCAACGGCAAGATCCTTCACGAAACGCCCTATGCCCAGGTTGCAGACCGTCTGGATGCGCTGGGCGTATCCGGCGGCGAGGCCTTCTGGCTCGCCATCCGGGACAATGTCGAAGTGGTGGACGACGCAGCTGGCTGGAACGCCGCACTGTTCGCGCCCATGACTGGAGCCATCGAGGCGGACGACAAGACCTATTGCGACACGGCGGCGGAATTGCTGGGGGACGATGCAGACTGGTCGGCCCTGATCCGCAAGCTGAAGGATCATACGGACCGCAAGGGCAAACGCCTGTTCATGCCGCTGCGCAAGGCGCTGACCGGCCGCGACCATGGTCCCGAAATGGGTCCGCTCCTGGCTCTCATGGGAGCGGAGCGGGCGCGGGCGCGGCTGCGCGGCGAGACGGCCTAGTGACGGACGCGCTCGCCCAACAAGGGCGCGAGTCCATCGAAGTCGGCAGCAAGAGTTTCGCGCTGGCTTCGAAGGTCCTCCCGCCCCGCATCCGGGACGATGCCTCCATGCTTTATGCCTGGTGCCGCTATTGCGACGACGTCATCGACGGGCAGGAGATGGGTCACGGTCAGATCGCCGACTACCGTGACGGGCAGGCGGATCGGTTGGAGACGTTGCGCCGCCAGACAGAAGCGGCGCTCTCGGGCCGGTCAGATGACCCGATCTTTCAGGGGCTTGGCGTCGTTTTCCAACGCAACGACATCTCCCACCGTCACGCGTTCGAGCTCCTCAAGGGGTTCGAGATGGATGCATCGGAACGCGTCTACCGGACGGAAGACGACATTCTCGACTATTCCTACCACGTCGCGGGCGTCGTCGGCGTCATGATGTCCATGATCATGGGCGCGCGAGACCCTGCCACGCTCGATCGGGCCAGCGATCTGGGGCTGGCGTTCCAACTGACCAATATCGCGCGAGACGTGATCGACGATGCAAAGGCCGGCCGTGTGTTCGTGCCGCGATCGCTCTTGCTGAAGTACGGTGCGCCGACCGAGCCGGACTTGCTGATGCAAAAGCAGAACTGGCCTGCCGCTCACAAGGCGGCGGTCGACATGCTGGATATGGCAGAAGGATACTACGCCTCGGCGCGGACAGGCATTCGCGATCTGCCGTTCCGCTGCGCTTGGGCAATCAGCGCCGCTCTGAACGTGTACCGGGAGATCGGCGAGGTTCTACGGAACGGCGGACCGGAGGCCTGGGAGACCCGCGTCGGCGCGGGCACGGTCCGGAAGCTCGCCCTTGCACTCGGCGCGGGCAGACCAGCCTTGATGCGAGCGAGGGCAAAGGATCATCCGCGCGAGGGCTTCTACGACAGGCCCTAGTTCCGGTCGAACCGGACACTCTGTTCGGCCGCACGGAACAGGGCCGTGGCCTTGTGCCGGGTTTCAGCCCACTCATACTCCGCCGTCGAATCAAGGACGATCCCGGCGCCTGCCCGGACGTGCAGCGTGTCGTCTTTCACAATCCCGGTTCGCAGGGCGATCGCCGTATCCATATCGCCATTGGCCGAAACATAGCCGACCGCCCCGGCATAGATGCCGCGCTTTTCGTCTTCCAGCTCGTCGATGATCTCCATCGCGCGGACCTTCGGCGCGCCGGATACGGTCCCGGCCGGAAAACCCGCCATCAGCGCGTCGATGCAGTCGAGGCCGTCGCGTATGTCGCCTTCGACGTTGGACACGATGTGCATGACGTGGCTGTAGCGCTCCACGATGAAGCGCTCTGTGACGCGGACCGTGCCGGCCTGCGCCACGCGGCCGACATCGTTGCGCCCCAGATCGAGCAGCATGAGATGTTCTGCCCGCTCCTTCGGATCGGCTAGCAGGCTGCGTTCGTTTTCAAGGTCTTCGGCGGTCGTCTTGCCGCGGGGGCGTGTGCCCGCAATGGGCCGGACCGTCACCACGCCGTCGCGCAAGCGGACCAGGATTTCCGGACTGCTGCCGACGATTTGGTGGTCGTCAAAGTCGAGGAAGTAGAGGAAGGGCGACGGATTCATCCGGCGCAGAGCCCGGTAGAGTGCGAAGGGGCTGGCAACCATCGGGGCGGACAGGCGCTGCCCGATGACGACCTGGAAGACGTCGCCCGCCAGTATGTAGTCGCGCGCTGCCTTCACCCGCTCGGCAAAGGCGGGAAGGTCCGTTCCGATCGTCGCACTGACGTCCGGAACCCGGACGGTGGAACTGGGCGCGGCCGGAGCGGGCGCTTCGAGGTCGGACACGGTCGCTTCGATCCGGGCAACCGCCGTATCGTAGTCTCCGCCCGGTGGCACAAGCGCCGCGACGATGATCTCCTGCTTGACCTGGTCGAAGATGCATACCGTGCGGGGGCGCACCATGATGGCGTCGGGGGTGCCGATGGGATCGGGGTTGGGCTGGGCCAGCACTTCGACCTGACGGATCATGTCGTAGCCCAGATAGCCGAACAGGCCGGCTGTCATCGGCGGCAGCTCATCGGGCAGTTCGAAGGCGCATTCCGCGATCAGCTGGCGCAGCGCCTCAAGGGGCGTACCGGACATACGCGAGAAGTTATTGCCGTCTCGCGAGAGTGCCGCGAGATCGCCCTGGCTTTTCCAGATCAGGTCCGGATCGAACCCGAAGAAGGAGAACCGACCGCGTTGCTCGCCGCCCTGTACGGATTCGAACAGGAAGGCGTAGGGCTTGCCGAGCGCTGCCTTCATGAAGGCGGAGACGGGCGTGTCGATGTCGTTGATGACCCGCGCATAGACAAGCTGCGGACGGTCGCTGGGCTCGAACGCCTCGCGCGCGGGGTGGAGGTCGGGGGTCATGGCGAAGCGCTCCGCCGGGATCAGCCCTGGTCTTCGATATTGAGGGCGGACCGGAGCTGGTCCTCATAGACACGCTGCGTCTTGTCGTCGAGAATTGCGTCCTGGTAGGCGCGGCTGATGTCCAGCGCGATCTGCTCGGAGACCTGCCCACGCACGATGCCCAGCAGCTCGCCCGAAACCCGCTCCCCGCCGGAGGCGATCGTGTCCAAAACGGCGATTTCGTAAGAGCCCGGCTGACGGCCCGCGCCGCGTGCCACGTCACCCGCTTCCCCGTCCAGCAGGCCGATGGTCACGGCAGGCGCAATGTCCTGGGACGGTGCGGCACGGCGGAGCGAGATAGGCGCAGCCACGGTGCCGAGTTCGGTCGCAAGGGCTTCCAGCGTCTCGCCCTCTCGCAGACGTCTTGCCAGTTCGACGCCCTTGGCCGTCAAGGCGTCGGAAAGCTGACGGGCCTTGAACAGACGGATGGCTTCCTGCCGGGAATCTTCGAACGGTTCCGGCGCGCTGGGGATCGTGTCCGTCACGCGGAAGATGGCCAGACCGCCATTGGAGGTCGGAACGATATCGGACTCGAACCCGATGTCCCCTGTGAAGACGGCCTGCAGAAGGCGGTCGTCTGTCGCGATGCCGGGGATGATGGAAATCCCGTCGAGCCGCACGCCGTCCTGCGTCGTACCGGTCCGGTCCATGTAGGGATAGGAGGAGAGGGGAAGGTCGAGAGCCTCGGCGATCTCCTCGATGGTCGCGCCTTCGAGGAGGCGGTCGTCGATGACCCGCTCCACATCGTTGATAAGGCGCAGCGCCTGTCCCTGCAGCACGTCCTCGGTCAGCTCGGCGCGCATGTCTTCCAGCACGGGCGTTTCGGCAGGGCTGATCGACCGGACGGTCACCACTTCGAACGTGCCGAAACCCG
>JBARXH010000182.1:0-5378 GCA_049647245.1 Litorimonas sp. | reverse complement strand
GAGACGGTGCGCGCCAAGGCGGGCATCGGCGTGGTGCCGACCCATATCGGCGAGCGCGCCCCCATCTACCGCCGCGAACCCAGCCGGGCAGACGCGCTGGCGCGGGTCGAGGCGCTCTACAGGCCCTACCACCGGGCGCTGCAGGAGCTGCTGGACGAGGCGCAGTCGCGCTTCGGCCATGCGCTGCTGCTGGACTGCCACTCCATGCCGGGCTTCGCGCCCATGGGCTCGCGCAGACCCGACATCGTGCTGGGCGACCGGTTCGGGCAGAGCTGCCACGCCGACACGCTGTCGGCCGTGCGCGCCCTGTTCCAGGCGGAAGGCTTCTCGGTCGCGGTGAACTACCCGTATGCGGGCGGCTACGTGACGGAGCATTACGGCCAGCCCGCGCGCGGCGTGGAGGTCGTGCAGGTGGAGATCAACCGCGACCTCTACCTCAATCCCGTCTCGTTCGGGCCCAAGCGCGCCTTCGACGGCGTGGCGGACCGGTTATCGCGCGTTATTCACGGTGTGGTGGCCCTGCGCAGACCGGACGCGCTCGCGGCGCAGTAGCGCCCGTCTCTCTCCTCCGATCTCTCCTGTAAGGCGAACAACCCTCGCGGGGTTGGCACGGCAATTGCTCTCCTGTGGGGCGAGAGGCGCAAGTCTCTGCCCACTTTCGCCACGAGGGATGACCATGACCAGCGACATCGATCTTCACGTCGGAAAGCGCCTGCGACGCCGCCGCCGCCTGCTCGGCCTGACCCAGCAGGCCCTGGCCGAACAGGTCGGCATCCGCTTCCAGCAGATCCAGAAATATGAATGCGGGGCCAATCGCGTCTCCGCTGCCCGCCTGTTCGAACTGTCCGAAGCGCTCTCCGTGCCGGTCCAGTATTTCTACGAAGGCCTGTCCGACCGTCACGATTTCGGCGACGAGGACCCGCAGAACATCGCCTCAGACGTGCTGTCGAAGAAGGAAACGATGGACCTCGTCCGCGCCTACTACGCCATGGGCGAAGGGCCGCGGAAGCACCTGCTCGACCTCGCCAAGTCGCTGGAAACGGCGGCGACGAAACCATCTCTCAGGCTCGTCGCGCCCTAGCTCACGGCCTCGAGTCCGGGGCTTGGCCCTTGCGGAACGGCGTGTGCCGTCCCAGCGCGTCCACGTCCCAGTCCACGGCGCGGCGTTCGCGTTCCAGATAGTCGCCGACCGCGTCGGCCAGGCCCGGATGGGTCAGATAGTGGGCGCTGTGGGTCGTGACCGGCTCATAGCCTCTTGCGAGCTTGTGCTCGCCCTGCGCGCCCGCCTCGACCCGGGGCAGGCCGCGTTCCAGCGCGAACTCGATCGCCTGGTAGTAGGCCATCTCGAAATGCAGGAACGGCTTGTGGACCAGCGCGCCCCAGTTGCGGCCGTAGAGCGCGTCGGAGCCTATGAAGTTCAGCGCGCCCGCCACCGGTTCGCCCTCCATCCACGCCATGACCAGCAATATGTCGTCCGCCATGGTCTCGTGGATGCGGGCGAAGAACTCCCGGTTCAGATAGGGCCGCCCCCATTTGCGCGCGCCCGTGTCCAGATAGCAGCGGTAGAACGTGTCCCAATGCTCCTGGCGTAGATCGTCGCCCGTCAGCCGGCGGATCGTCACGCCCTCCCGAGCCTTCGCCCGCTCCTTGCGGATGTTCTTGCGCTTGCGCGAGGCGAGACTGCCGAGGAAGGCGTCGAAGTCTTCATAGTCGCGGTTGATGAAATGGAATTGCCGGTCCGTGCGTTGCAGCAGCCCGGCCTCCTGCGTGACGGACTGGTCGGCCTCCGTCAGGAAGGTCAGATGCGTGCCGGAACAATCCAGCTGCTCCGCCGCCTGCACCATGGTCGCGAGCGCGGCCAGGCGCGCCTCGGAACTGTGGCCCAGCAGGCGCGGCCCCGTAGCGGGCGTGAAGGGGACCGAGCATTGCAGCTTGGGATAGTATGGCAGGCCCGCCCGCTCCAGCGCATCCGCCCAGCCATGGTCGAACACATATTCGCCCTGGCTGTGCATCTTGGCGTAGAGCGGGGCGGCGGCGATCGGCGTGCCGTCTGCGTCTTCCACCCAGACATGGCGGGGCGACCATCCCGTCTCGTCGCTCGCGCAACCCGACGCTTCCAGCGCGTGGAGGAAACGGTGGCTGAGGAAGGGATGGGATCCGCCCGGAATCAGCGCGTCCCAGGCTTCGGCGGAGACGTCTTCGATGCGGGGGAGCAGACGCGCCGTGACGGGTTTCGCCCCGTCCGGCACGTCCGTTTCGGACGGCTCAGTCATTCAGGGTGAAGTCGACCTCGCCGTCGCGCAGTTCCGTCACGTCGACGCAGCTTTCTTCCGTGCCGTCGATGCGGCAATTGATCTGCCCGCCCTCAATCACCTGCGCGTCTTCGCAATCCGCGCCGGGCAGGATGATCTGCGCGGTCGCGGTGCCGCCGGGTTCGGCCCGCTGCGGGAACATGTTGGCGCCGGCGCTTTCGCCGTTGCCCGTCACGTCGAAGGCGAACAGCCCCGCCGTCACGGGCTCGTCCGTGCCGTTGGACACCTGCATCATCACCAGGCAGGCCGCCTCTTCCGCGATCAGCCGGTCCACTTCGATGACCACCGAACCGTCCATGTCGGCGGGAAGCGCGGGCGTATCCGCAACGGTCTCGGCATCGCTCTGGGCAACAGGCACCGCAGCCGCATCCGAAGCGGGGTCCGAGGCAACCGGGGCCTCGGTCGTATCGCCGCAGGCGGCCAGTGTCAGAAGGGCAAGAGCGCCCGCAACGAAACGGACAGGATCGGAAAGGTCGGGCATGGTCAGATTACGCGTCGGAACGGGAACGGGTTTCAATCCGGCTCACACCGGGACACCGGTTTCGAGGCAGAACTCCCGCACCGTGTCGCGCAGGGTGGACAAGCGCGTCGTCACCTTGATGTTGGGCTGGATCAGCTCGCGCAGCGCGTCTGCGTCCAGCGCCATCACGGCGCTCTTGACCGGACCGATCCCGGTGACGGGCATGGACAGGGTATGGAAGCCCAGCGCGATCAGGCACATGGCCTCCAGCGGCCGTCCGGCGATCTCCCCGCAGACCGACACGGGCGTGTCGTTCATGCGGCAGCCTTCCGCGATGAAGGACAGGATGGACAGGGCGGCGGGCGAAAGCGGATCGTAGCGGTCCGCCACGCGCGCATTGTCGCGGTCGGCGGCGAAGAAGAACTGCAGCAGGTCGTTGGCGCCGACGCTGACGAAATCGGCGACCTCGCAGACGCGGTTGATCTGCCATGCCAGGGACGGCGTCTCCAGCATCACGCCGACCTCGACCTTTGCGGGCAGCTCCTGGCCCAGCGTGGAGGCGCGCTCGATCTCCCGGTCGAACAGGGCGCGCGCCTCGATCATCTCGTCCACCGTGGTCACCATGGGGAACATGACGCGCAGATGCCGCCCGGCCCCGGCCGCGACGAGGGCGCGCAGCTGGTAGCGCATCAGTCCGGGACGGTCCAAGCCGATCCGGATGGCGCGCCAGCCGATGGCCGGATTCTCTTCGGGCAGCGGATCCATGTAGGGCAGTATCTTGTCGCCGCCGAGATCGAGCGTGCGGAAGGTGACGGGCCGGTCGCCCGCCGCCTCGATGGCCTTGCGGTAGAGCTCCGTCTGCTGCTGCAGCCGGGGCATGAAGTCGCTGACCATGAACTGGAATTCCGTGCGGAACAGCCCGATCCCGTCCGCGCCCGCCTGGTCGAGCTGCGGTAGGTCCACCAGCAGCCCCGCATTGAGCATCATGTCCACCTCGACCCCGTCGCGCGTGACGGCGCGCTTGAAGCGCAGCTGGTCGTAGGCGCGGCTCATCTCGCCGCGCACGGCCAGGCGCATCTGGAAGCCGCTTACCTGCGTGTCGAGCGGGCGGATGTGGACATAGCCTTCTTCGGCGTCGACCAGCACGTCGTCGCCCGCCTCGATCCGGTCCAGCACACCGCGCGCCTGTCCCACCAGGGGCAGGCCCAGCGCGCGGGCAATGATGGTGGTGTGAGACGACATGGTCCCCTCCTCCAGCACCAGGGCGGCGAGCCTGTCGCGGTCATAGTCGAGCAGTTCCGCCGGACCCAGTTCGCGCGCGAATAGCACCGCATCGTCCGGAATCTCCGGCGCGGCGCTCTCGCCGGACAGCAGGCGCAGCATCCGGTTGGCGAGATCCTCCAGATCGTTCAGCCGCGCGCGCAGATAGGGATCGCGCACCTTGGACAGGCGGGCGCGGTGTTCGTTGCGGGTGCGCTCGACGGCGGCCTCGGCCGTCAGCCCGCTATGCACGGCCTCGCGCAGGCGGCCGACCCATTTCCGGTCATAGGCAAAGGTCCGGTAGGCTTCGTAGATTTCCTTGGAGGCGCGGGTCAGCGCCGCCGTTTCGCCCGACACCATCGCGTCCACATGGGCGCGCAGGCGGGCGATGGCGTCCTCCAGCCGGATTTCCTCGCGCGCGATGTTCTCCGCCAGCAGGTTGGCGGGCGCGACCGGCGGGCGGTGCAGCACGGCATGACCGCGCGCTAGGCCCGGCGCGAACGCCTTGCCGTTCAACGTCTCCGGCTTGGTCTGGGCCAGCTCGATGCCTTTCAGCGCCGCCTTCTTGCCGCCGACCCGCTCGTCGTCGACGATGATCTCGGCCAGCACCATGGCGACGGTCAGCAGGTCTTCCACCTCGTCCTCGGAGAAGGTGCGCGCATCCTTGCTCTGGACGACCAGCACGCCGAGCGTCCGGCCGCCGCGCAGGATCGGCACGCCGAGGAAGGACTTGTAGGGGTCTTCGCCCGTTTCCGGCCGGTATGAGAAGAGCGGGTGCGACGGCGCATCGGCGAGGTTGAGCGGCCGCGCGGTCAGCGCGACATGGCCCACCAGCCCTTCGCCGGGCTTCAGCCGCGTCTTGTGCACGGCGGAGCGCTTCAGGCCCTGCGTGGCGGACAGCTCCAGCTCCTCGCCTTTGCGCAACAGGTAGATCGACGCTACATCGACCCGCATGGAGGCGTTGATGGCCGACACGAAGTCGTTCAGCCGCTCCTGCACCGACTCGGTGCCCGCCATGGCGGCGCGGATGGCGCGCATCAGCTTGGGCGGGGTGGTGACGATATCGGGATCGATGGTCATCTGACGGGACCATAGCGCGGATGCGCTCGCCTGTCAGGGGAGAAGCCCGGCACGCGGTTTAATTCGCGTCAATGTTGGGACTTTGTGCGTGGTGGCGGACGGACGCTCTACATCCCTCCCCCGAGCCGGGGGAGGTGGGCCGCCGCGCGACGCGCAAGGCTCGGTGGGGGCTGCCAGCCGCTTTCGGTCGATCAGGACGCCAGCGGTCTTGTCACTCCGAGACGCCTCCACCCCCCACCGACCTCGCTGCGCTCGGCCACCTCCCC
>JBARXH010000181.1:0-4599 GCA_049647245.1 Litorimonas sp. | reverse complement strand
GGTCCAGCAGGCGGCGCGCGGCGCGCAGGTCGCGCGTGCCCAGCGTCCCGGCGCGTTCCATCTGGTCGAGATAGGCCCGCGCCACGGCCGGGTGTCCGGCCTCCCACGTCACTTCGAACTGCTGCTGCGGGTTGAAGAGTTCGCCCTGGTCGGCGGCGAGCGCTGCGTCGATCTCGGCCTGCGAGATGTGCTCGCTCGGGGCCAGTTCGAACACGTCCAGACCGCGCGCGATCTCGGTGCCGTAGATCTTGCCGTCATACCAGTAGGTCGACCAGTAGCCGGCCAGGGTCAGCTTGTCGGCGTGGACGGGGCCGCGGTCGAAATAGGCGATCTCCACCGGGTTGGAACTATCCGTGAAATCCATGAGCGACAGGCCGCCCTGGTACCAAGCCTGGGCGAAGATGTCCCGGCCGGGCACGGGCACGATGGAGCCGTTATGGGCCACGCAGTTCTCGCTTTCGCTCTGCGGGGCGGGCACCTTGTAGTAGCTCTGGAACTCCAGCTTGCCGTCCACGATGTCGAAGATGGCGTTGGCGCCCCAGTCCTGCGGGTCCTGCGGGCGGCAGCGCGGACGGCTTCCGCCGCCCCATTCGTCCGTGAAGACGACCTTGGTGCCGTCATTGTTGAAGGTGGCGGAGTGCCAGTAGGCGAACTTGGTGTCCGTCACCGCGTCGATGCGCTTGGGCGCATAGGGATCGGAAATGTCGAAGATCACCCCGTTGCCCGAACAGGCCCCAGCGGCGAGGTTCTTGGACGGGAAGACGGTGATATCGTGGCAATGGTCCGTGCGGCGGCTGTCCTGCGTGCCGTCGCCGTGATCGCCGCCCTGCCAGAGGCCGGAGAGGTTGCCGGTGTCGTCGTCCGCGAAGACGGTGGGGCTGCTGGTGATGCGCGCGGTCGACGGGTCGTTATAGTCGATCTCGATCACGTCGATGCGGAACAGCGCCGTGCGGTTGTCGCCCGCCACCGCGCCGACGCAGCCGTCCAGCTCGTCGCCGTCGCGGATGCTCGCCGTCCCGCTATTGTAGACGACGATCTTGCCGTTCTCGTCGGGTCCGGACACGATGGAGTGGGTGTGCGATCCGCGGCAGGTCTGCACCTGACCGACCTGGCGCACCGCCGCCGGGTCCTTGATGTCGAAGATGCGCAGGCCCCGGAACCGGTCGGCGCTGACGTCTTCCGACACGCCCTCGCGGCCGCAATCGGTGCGGCCGCGGGTCTGCTCCACGCTCATGATCAGCAGATCGCCCACGATGGAGACGTCGCCCTGTCCGCCCGGACACACGACGGAGCCGACGAGGGTCGGTGCGGCGCCCTCGGCCAGATCGTAGATGTTGAACCCGTGATAGTTGCCCACCACCATGCGGTCGCCGGAGAAGGCGATGTCGGTGTTGGAGAAGGAGAGCTGCGGGGAGCGTTCCCCCCATTCCGTGTCCTCGTTGCTCTGCTCGTCCGTGTCTTCGCGCTCCGGATCGTCTTGGGCGTCGGCCGTGGCGCCCTGAGCTACGGTGGAATGGCCCATGCCGGAGTGGTCCATGCCAGAGTGGTCCATTCCGGCGTGATCCATCTCGTCCTCGGACTCCTCCTCATCTTCCTCCTCGTCAGGCTGCACGATCGGCGGCAGTCCGGACGGGTTGGCGGGATCGAAGAAGCCGGCGGGCTTGGGCAGGCTCGCGACCTTGACGAGGTTGGAGATCGCCTCGCCCGCATCCGTGAACCCGGCCGAGAGGGCGGCGCGCGGATCGGGCGACAGTCCTTCCAGCATGGCGTTCATCTGCTTGATCTCGGCCGTCTGGTCGCTGTTGATGTCGTTGACGAAGTCGTAGAGGACCGGATCGTAGGCCGAGCCCGGCTGGTCCAGCAGGTCTTCCACCATGTCCAGCGCGCCTTCGTGGTGGCGGATCATGAGCGTCAGGAACATGGCGTCGAAGGCCGGGCCTTCCAGCGTGGCCAGCTCGGCCATCTGTTCCGGTGTCGCCATGCCCATGTCGGCGTGCGACATGTGGGTGGCCGACATGTGGCCGCCATGGTGGGCGTGGGATGCGGGCAGGGCCTCGCCCCGTTCCGTCAGCCAGTCCCGCATGAAGGCGATCTCGTCGGCCTGGGAGGCGTCGATGCGCTCGCCGATGCCGACCACGTCCGAATTGTTGGTGCGGTCCGCGATCAGCGCCACCATCTCCACGGCCTGCGCATGATGCGGGATCATGTCCTGCATGAAGCGCACATCGTCGCGCGAATAGCTGTTGGCCGCGATCCGCGCCGCCTCGTCCGCATCCAGGATGCGCGTCGGCTGGCCCGGCGCGCCGGGCTGGACGATCACCACGTCCTGGGCGAGCGCCGGGGCGGAAAGCAGGCCGAGCGTCATCAGCCCCGCGGCGGAGGAGAGGGCGAGACGGGCGCGAAGGCGCGCGGGGCGGCGGGTGGCGGTCATGGGGATCCTTGCTTCTGCGGAATGTCCGAAATTCCTATGGACGCCAAGAACCGGGGTCAAGCAGGGTCAGGCGGAGGCGGGTGCCCGGCCGGTCAGGGCACCTCCTGCCCGCGCGCGAGCGTGTAGAGCTCGAACCAGCGCTCGCGGTCCATCGGGACGCGCAGCGCGTCGCCCAGACGCTGGATGCGCTGCAGCCTGTTCGTGCCCATGACGGGAAGGATGCGCGCCGGATGGGCGAGCAGCCACGCCACCGCCACGGCGGAGGCATCCGTACCGGTGTCCGCCGCGATCTCCTCCAGCCGCGTCCGGAGCGCCGGATGGTCCGGGCCGAACAGCGCACCTCCGCCCAGCGGCGACCAGGCCATGGGCGGGAGGCCGCGCCGTTGCAGGTAAGCCAGGTCACCGTTCGTGAAGGCGTCCCGGGCCAGCAAGGACAGTTCGATCTGGTTGGTGACGAGCGGCGTGTCCATCGATGCGCCCAGCAGCGCCATGTCGTGCGGGCGGAAATTCGACACGCCCACGGCGCGCACGTCCCCGCTCGCGACCAGCGCGTCCAAAGCCGCGCCTGTCTCCACGGCATCCATGAAGGGGTCGGGCCGGTGGATCAGCAGCAGGTCGATCCGCTCCACGCCCATGAGCCGGAGCGAATGTTCCACCGAATGGCGGATATGGGTGGCCGACGTGTCGTAATGCTTCACCCGCGCTCCGGCATGGCGACCCACCGGCGCGACAATGCCGCATTTGGTGACGATCTCGACCTGTTCGCGCAGGGCGGGCGCGGCCCGGAACAGCGCGCCCAGCGCGGCTTCGCTGGTGTAGCCACCATAAATATCGGCCTGGTCGAGCGTGGTGATGCCCTGCGCCAGACAGGCTTCGATCCGGGCCTGGGCATGGGAGATACCGGCTTCCGGGCCGTCGGTCAGGCCCATCAGGCCATAGACGATGCGGGAGACCGAAAGGTCGGGGGACAATGAGATGCGGTCCATGGGCGGGCGGAAGTCCTGACGCGAAGAAACGAAACGCCTCTTGCACAGGCACGCTCCACATGCATCCTCTGCGCACCTCTTCTCCTGTGGAGCCCGATCAGGCTGCGACGTCCCGCTCTTCCATGCCGTAGAGCGCCGCGATGGCCGCGCGGTCGAGCCGGGCGGGCACGTCGCAGGTGCGGACGGCTCCGCCTCCGACGAGGAGCAACCGGTCGGCATGGCGGCGCATCGTGGAAACGTCATGGGCAATCAACGCCACGCCGATGCCTTCCTCCGCCGCAGCCCGCAGGCTGTGCATCAGCCCCGCCGTCTGTTTCATGTCGAGCGCGGCGGTCGGCTCGTCGAGCAACAGCAGGCCGGGACGGCCCCTTGCGCCTCCGCTGCCGCATCCCCTGCCGCATCCCTGGGCCTGGCAGAGCGCCTTGGCGAGGAAGATGCGCTGTCGCTCCCCGCCGGACAGGGTGTCGACATCGCGTTCTGCCAGGTGGGCCGCATCCACCCGCGAGAGAGCGTCTTCCACATGGGCGAGCGCGGCGGCCTGCGTGTCTCCGAAGGGCGAGCGGCCCAGCCGTACGATCTCCCACGCCTTGAAGCCGAAAGCGGGTCGTGTGTGCTGCGGCAGGACGGCCCGGCGTGCGGCCAGTTGCGCGGGCGACAGGCCGGAGAGCGGCCGGTTTCCCAGCGTGACGGATCCGGCATCGGGCGTAAGATCGCCGGACAGCACCTTGAGGAGCGTCGACTTGCCCGCGCCGTTGGGGCCGAGAATGGCAGTGATCCGCCCGGGCGGGACCGCCGCATCGACGTGGTCCAGCACGATGTTCGTCCCGTAGCGGACCGTGATCCCGGTGGCGCGCAGCATCAGGCGAGCCAGGCCCGCTGGCGGGACAGCAGCCAGATGAAGAAGGGCGCGCCGATCAGCGCGGTGACGACCCCGAGGGGCAGCTCCGCCGGAGCGGCCAGCGTGCGCGCGACCATGTCGGCGACGAGCAGCAGGCTGGCCCCCAGCAGGGCGGAGCCGGGCAGGACGATGCGGTTGTCGGAACCGGCCAGCAGCCGCACCAGGTGCGGCGCGACCAGCCCGATGAACCCGATCACGCCGGACACGGACACGGCGGCCGCCGTCACCAGCGCGGGCAGGACGACCATGCGGCGCTTCAGCCCCGCCACGTCGCAGCCCAGATG
>JBARXH010000180.1:0-11874 GCA_049647245.1 Litorimonas sp. | reverse complement strand
CGTCATGGCTGTGCGTCGCGTCGGCATGCGGACCCCTATGCACGGTCGGCCGTGTTTATGAAACCGCTGAACAATTCGGCGTCCGACCCGTAAGAGGACCCATGCGCGCCTTTTTCTGCTTTCTCTTCTGTCTCTTCCTGGGGCTGCCCGCTGCAGCGCAGGACGCACCGTCCGATACATCGGCCATCACCGTGGCGAGCGGCCCGACCGACGCGCAGATCGAAGGCCGGATTGCCGACATCCTGTCCAAGCTGTCGGACACGGACGACGTATCAGTATCCGTCGATGGCAGCGTGGTGACTCTGTCCGGCACGGCCGCCAACACGGAAGCCGCCGAGCGCGCCGTGGGCATCGCGGAGCGCACGGACGGGGTCGTGGCAGTGCAGGACGATATCGTCCGGACACTGGACGTGACCGACAATGTCACCCCCCTGGTGGGCCGCGCGGCGGAGCTGGGCACGCAGTTCGTGCGCGCCCTGCCGCTGATCGCCGCCGCGCTGTTCGCGCTGGTTGCCATCTGGCTGCTGGGCCGTTTCCTCGCCGGCCGCACGGGGCTGATCCGGCGCATGGCGGGCAATCCATTCCTCGCCGAGCTGATCGCCACCGCCATTCGCGTGGCCTTCGTGCTGATCGGGATCGTCGTGGCGCTGAACATTCTGGGCGCGACCTCTCTGGTCGGCACGGTCCTAGGCGGGGCGGGCATCATCGGCATCGCGCTGGGCTTCGGCGTGCGCGACACGGTGGAGAACTACATCGCCTCGCTGCTGCTTTCCATCCGCCAGCCCTTCCGTGCCGAAGACCATGTGGTGATCGACGGACAGCAGGGCATCGTGGTGCGGCTGAACACGCGCGCCACCATCCTGATGACGCTGGACGGCAACCATCTGCGCATCCCCAACGCCAAGGTCTTCAAGGCGGACATACTGAATTATTCCACCAATCCGGAACGGCGATTTTCCTTCCGGGTCGGCGTGGACAGCGCGGACGATCCCGTCCTTGCCATCGCCACCGGCATCCGCGCCATGACCGCCCTGCCCTTCGTGCTGGAGGACCCGGCCCCGTCCGGGACCATCGTCGAAGTGGGCGACAGTTCGATCCTCATCGATTTCTTCGCCTGGATCGACCAGCGCGAGACCGGCTTCGGCACGGCGCGGAGCCAGGCCATCCGCGACGTCAAGACGGTGCTGGAGGAAGACGGCTTCTCCCTGCCCGAACCGCTCTACCGCGTGCGCGTCGATGCGGGCGCGGCCTCCGCGAAGCCGTCCAAACCGGCCGGACCCGACGCCAAGACGGCGGCTCCCGCGGGCCAGGCGGCCCATGCAACCGAGACCACTCTGATGGACGCGCTGAACACGGATGCCGACCTGACCATCGTGGAGCGGGTCGCGGAAGAGCGCCGCCAGGTCGTGGGCAGCGGAGAAGCGGGGACCGACCTGCTGAACGACGACGCGCCGCAGGAATGAACAGCCGAGGCGCTTGCAAGCTCACTCGGCCGCCCTGCGTCCGGTTCGGCTTGCCTTCATTCGCCGGGGCGTTACACATCCGCCCAGACCCCAGGTCCGGCCCTTCCTGCAAGGCACAGGCCGGGACAATCGAATGGAGACGTCAAGATGAGCCCCAAACACCTTCTTCTCGCCGCGAGCGCCATGGCCCTTCTGGTCGCCTGCGCCGACGCGGCTTCTGAGACCGACGCCGGTGCGGCGGAAACCCCTCAAGCGGAAACCACGATGGAAGAGACCTCCATGACTGACACATCCACCCCGGTCGCCGACGACTACGTGTCCGTCGCCTACGACACGGACGGCCAGCGCGACGAGGACCATCTGTGGCTGGAGGAGGTCGAGGGCGAGGCGGCGCTCGCCAAGGTGACGGAGTGGAACACGCGCTCGCTCGACCGCCTGAAATCCGATCCGCGTTACCAGGAACTCTATGACGAGGCGCTGGCGATCCTGAACAGCCAGGACAAGATCCCCTACGTGTCCTACCGGGGCGGCTACGCCTATAATTTCTGGCAGGACGAAACCAATGTGCGTGGCCTGTGGCGGCGCACGACCATGGACAGCTACCTGTCCGACGCGCCCGAGTGGGAAACCGTTCTGGACTTCGACCAGCTGGCCGCGGACGAGGACAAGAACTGGGTCTTCAAGGGCTCCAACTGCCTGTCGCCCGACTACACGCTGTGCATCATCAACCTGTCCGATGGCGGAAAGGACGCCGTGGTGCGGCGCGAATTCAACATCGAGACCCGCAGCTTCGTCGATCCCGAGGAGGGCGGCTTCTACGCGCCCGAGTCCAAGGGCACGATGGACTGGGTGGACGAGGACACGATGGTCGTGGCCGTGGATTTCGGTGAAGGGACCATGACGGATAGCGGCTATCCCAGCACGGCGCGCCTGTGGACGCGCAGCCAGCCGCTGGAAGACGCGGTCGAGATCGGTCGCGGCAACCAGACAGACGTGGGCTACTGGCCCGGCGTGCTGGAGCTTTCGGACGGACGCCGCGAGATCTTCGTCTCCCAGAGCACGACCTTCTATGACACGGATTCCTTCTGGTTCCCGAGAGCCGAGGACGGCTCCGTGGGCGATGCGGTCATGGTTCCCGTCCCGACCAAGTCCAATCTCGGCGCGGAATTCAAGGGCCAGATGATGCTGAGCCTCAACGAGGACTGGCGGGAGTTCAAGTCCGGGGACCTGGTCAGCTTCGCGGTCGACGATTTCATGGAAGACGGCGAGATCGGCGACGTCCACCTCGTCTACAGCCCGGACGGGAAAAGTTCGCTGGGCGGCTACGGCGTGACCAAGGACAAGGTCCTGCTCGCCAAGACGACCGACGTGAAGGGATCGGTGCTCGCCTTCGACTGGGACGGCGAAGCCTGGACCAGCGAACCGATCGACCTGCCCGCCAACGGCGCGGCGAATGTGGGCGCGACCAATCCCAAGGAGTCGGTCGCCTTCCTGTCGGCCGAGGACTTCCTGACCCCGGACACGCTCTACACGATCGACACGTCCGGCGACGCGCTCGCTCCGGTGGCCGCCAAGTCGTTGCCGGACTGGTTCGACGCGGACGGCATGGTCAGCGAACAGAAGTTCGCCACCAGCCCGGACGGCACGCGCGTGCCCTACTTCATCGTCCGTGCGGCCGAGACGGAGATGAACGGCGAGAACCCGACGCTCCTCTACGGCTATGGCGGGTTCGAGATCTCGCTCAACCCGAGCTACAGCGCCACGCGCGGCAAGCTCTGGCTGGAGAATGGCGGCGTCTACGTGCTGGCCAACATCCGGGGCGGTGGCGAATACGGCCCGAACTGGCACCAGGCGGGGCTGAAGACGGAGCGCCAGCGCATCTATGACGACTTCATCGCCGTGGCCGAAGATCTGATCGAGACGGGCGTGACAAGCCCCGAGCATTTGGGCATCGAAGGTGCGTCCAATGGCGGGCTGTTGACCGGTGTGATGACGACCCAGCGTCCGGACCTGTTCAACGCCTCGATCATCGCCGTGCCGCTGCTGGACATGCAGCGCTTCCACGTCATGCTGGCGGGCGCGTCCTGGATGGGCGAGTACGGCAATCCGGAGGACGAGGTGGAAGGGGCGTTCCTGCGCCGCATCTCGCCCTACCACAACATCCGCCCCGATGTGGACTATCCGGAGCCCTTCCTGGTCACCTCGACCAAGGATGACCGCGTCCACCCCGCCCATGCCCGCAAGTTCGCGCAGCGCATGGAGGACCAGGGCCACGACTTCCTCTATTACGAGAATATCGACGGCGGACACTCGGCCGCCGCCAACCTCAAGGAAACCGCCAACCGCCTCGCGCTGAAGCATGTCTACCTGATGCAGAAACTCATGGATGACGAGGGAAATTGATCCGGGGGATCAATTTCCCAAGGAACCGGGCGCAAGCGCCCGGCATCACATCGACCTCACCGAGCGCCCCTGCCGGGGCGCTTTTTTTTGTTGAGCCGGACACACAATCCTTTCGCTCATGGCTCACACGGCCGTGAAACCCCGAGAGCGCTTTGTGTCTGGCATGTGAACCAATCGGTCCATAACTGAAGTCTCACAGCCGGGATGATCCGGCGACCCAAAAGAAAAGAGACTTCCATGAAAACGCTTTCCACCAACACCCTCAAGACATCGCTAGTCGCCACGGCCGCCCTGCTGGGCACGCTGGGCGCCCTGTCCGCGCCGGTCGCCCATGCCGCCGACGAAGTCAGCATCACCGCCGACGCCCAGGCTTCCCGCCTGGCCGTCCAGGGCTATGACGTCGTGTCCTATCAGACGCCGGGCGAACCGGTCGTTGGCGCCGCCCGCTTCGAGACCGAATATGAAGGCGCGACCTACCGCTTTTCCAGCCAGGCCAATCTCGACACGTTCACGGTCGATCCGGCGCGCTACGTTCCGGCCTATGGCGGTTTCTGCGCCTACGGCGTGGCCAAGGGCAAGAAGTTCGACGCGGACCCGACCGCCTACACGGTCGAGAACGGCCAGCTCTATCTGAACCTCAACAAGAAGATCCAGAAGAAGTGGCTGAAGAAGCAGGACAAGTACATCGACCAGGCCGAAGCCAACTGGCCCGGCATCCAGAACACGGCCATCAGCGACCTGTAACCCCCGGCAACCGGTTCACGACGCCCGTCCGCGCCCCATGCGCGGGCGGGCGTTTCTCGTTTCAGGCCGGGCGGTCGGCGATCGCCGGAGCAGGGCGCGAATATTTGGGGCATGATCCGTGGCAACGGCCGTCATGGCTCCATTCCGGCGGCCGCCAGAGATAGGCCAGCTTGTCGGACAGGCGGTCGGCCGAGCGGATCTTCTTCCGGAGCTGGCTCAGGCCCACGAACATGGCCGTCAGCGGGTTGTTGTCCGTGACCGGCTCGACCAGTCCGACGACCGGTTCCACCGTGTAGCGGGCGCGCGATCCGAAGAGATCGTCCCACACGATCAGGACCTGGCTGTAGTTCCGGTCGATATAGTCGGGCTGGTTGGCGTGGTGGATCTTGTGGTTGATCGGAGTGGCCAGCACGTCTTCCAGCCAGCCCAGACGCCCTGTCAGCCGTCCCACATAGGAGGCGTGGTTCCAGATGCCGTAGAGGTTCTTAAGCACCGTGACGGCGACATAGACCACGATCGGCACGCCGAGCAGGGCCGCAATCAGGGCGCCCACGATCTTGAGCTGTCCGTCGAGGTAGAAGCCCCGCGCCGCCGTGGTGTGGTTGAACGAGTTGGACGAATGATGGATGCTGTGGAACGCCCACAGCAGCCCGACCCGGTGCGCCGCACGGTGCTCCCAGTAATAGGCCAGCTCGTGCATCACGAAGGCGATCGGGATGGAGATCCAGAGCGCCTCGATCGTCGTCAACCGGAAATTCTCGTAGACCCCGACATAGAGCGCCAGCGGAAGCAGGAGGCCCACGGCGATGCCGATCAGGCTGCTGATGAGGTTCAGGCCGATGCTGCACAGCGCATCGCGGTTGTCGTAGGCGGCCACGTCCGAGCGCGCATCCGCAATGAGGCGGTACACCCGTTCCAGCAGGGACATGCCGAAATAGCCCACGGCGAGGACCCAGAGTCCGTTCGGGCCGCCCAGCGTCTCGATGATCTCGTTCATATCGCTCTCCCGTCCTGCCTCTTGGCGCAGGGACGGTCTGTAAGGCAAGGCCTTCGATGCAGGCGTGCTTCGCTGGAATGGCCGCATTTAGGGCCTTCAACCTTGTGTCCGGCGGCGCTAGAGCGCGTCTTCACCGTCCGCGCACAAAGACATCCCGCCATGCCCGCCTACAACCCTTCCCATACCGAGCCGAAATGGCAGCAGCGCTGGGACGAGGCCGATCTGTTCACCGCGGACGACGCCAGCCCCAAGCCCAAATTCTACGCCCTCGAAATGTTTCCCTATCCCAGCGGGCGCATCCACATGGGCCATGTGCGCAACTACGCCATGGGCGACGTGGTGGCGCGCTACAAGCGGGCGCAGGGCTTCGAGGTGCTCCACCCGATGGGCTGGGACGCGTTCGGCATGCCGGCCGAGAACGCCGCGATCGAGACGGGCGGCCATCCCAAGGACTGGACCTATGCCAACATCGAGCAGATGAAAGGCCCGATGCGCCGCCTCGGCTTCGCGCTCGACTGGAGCCGCGAGTTCGCCACCTGCGACGTGGCCTATTACACGGAGCAGCAGCGCATCTTCCTGGCCTTCTGGGAACGCGGCCTGGTCTATTCCAAGACGGCCAAGGTCAACTGGGATCCGGTCGACATGACCGTGCTCGCCAACGAACAGGTGATCGACGGGCGCGGCTGGCGCAGCGGCGCCGTCGTGGAACAGCGCGACATGGAGCAGTGGTTCTTCAAGATCACGGAGTATGCGGAAGAGCTGATCGAAGGCTTAGACACGCTCGACCGCTGGCCGGAGAAAGTGCGCCTGATGCAGCGCAACTGGATCGGCAAGTCGGAAGGCCTGTCGATGACTTTCAAGGCGGCCAGCGACAACGACGCTGACATAGAAATCTACACGACGCGTCCCGACACACTGTTCGGCGCAAGCTTCATCGCCCTGTCGCCGGACCATCCGCTGACCAAGCAGTTGGCGGAGACCCGGCCCGAACTGGACGCGTTCCGCGCCGAATGCGCAAAGATCGGAACATCCGAAGAGGATATCGCCAAGGCTCCGAAACTGGGGTTCGATACGGGCCTGCGCGTGCGTCATCCGTTCAAGGACGGCGAAACCCTGCCGGTCTGGACCGCGAACTTCGTGCTCATGGGCTACGGCACGGGCGCGGTCTTCGGACAGCCCGCCCACGACCAGCGCGACCACGACTTCGCAACCAAATACGGCCTGCCGATCCTTCCTGTCATCAAGCCCGCCGAGGGCGAACTGCCCGACGGCGAAGCCTATGTGGGCGAGGGCACGCTTGTGAACTCCGGCTTCCTCGACGGTCTGCCCAAGGACGAGGCGATTGCCGCCGCGATCGCGAAGATCGAGGACATGGGTCTGGGCGAAGGCACGACCCAGTACCGCCTGCGCGACTGGGGCGTGAGCCGCCAGCGATATTGGGGCTGCCCGATCCCCGTCATCCATTGCCCCGAATGCGGAGCCGTTCCGGTCCCGGAAGCCGACCTGCCTGTGGAGCTGCCCTACGACATCGAATTCGACAGCCCCGGCAATCCGCTGGATCGCCATCCGACATTCAAGCATTGCTCGTGCCCGAAATGCGGGGGCACGGCGGAGCGCGAAACCGACACGCTGGACACGTTCGCGGACTCGTCCTGGTACTTCGCCAGGTTCGCCGGAAAGGACGGCTCGCCTTTCGACCGAGAGGCCGCGTCGAGTTGGCTCCCCGTGGACCAGTATGTGGGTGGGGTGGAGCATGCCGTGCTGCACCTGCTCTATTCGCGTTTCTTCACGCGGGGCCTGCGCGACTGCGGGCTGCTCGATCTTCCAAGTGGCGAGCCTTTCGCCGGACTGTTCACGCAGGGCATGGTGACCCACGCCGTCTATACGGACGAGGACGGAGAGTATGTGGTGCCCGCCGATGTGATCGAGGACGGCAACCAGCTGCTGCGCATCGACAACAAGAAGATCGTCACGCGCGGCGACGTCATCAAGATGTCCAAGTCCAAGAAGAACGTGGTCGACCCGAACGACATCATCGAAACCTATGGGGCGGACGTGGCGCGCTGGTTCGTGCTGTCCGACTCCCCGCCGGAGCGGGACGTGGAATGGTCCGAGGACGGGGTGCGCGGCGCGTGGAACTTCCAGAAAAAAGTCTGGCGTATCGTGGAGGGCACGGACGTACCTGATCACGGCCCCATGGTCAGCGACTTCGAGGCGGAAGGCAACGCGCTCGCCCTGCGCCGCAGCGCACACAAGGCGCTGGAGAAGATCACGGCCGGGATCGAGGCGTTCCGCTTCAACACGAGCGTCGCGCAGATCTACGAGCTGACCAATGCGCTGTCCAGATATGAGGGCCAGGATGCGGCGCGAATGGAAGCGCTAGGCATCCTGATCCGGTCCATCGCGCCCTTCATGCCTCACCTGGCCGAGGAATGCTGGGCGAAACTGAGCGAAGAAAAGGGCGAACACGGCCTTTGCGCCACCGCGCCCTGGCCCTTGCTCGACACGTCGATGCTGGTCGACGACGAGGTGGTCCTGCCCGTTCAGGTCAACGGCAAGCGCCGGGGCGAGATCGCGGTCGCCAAGGACCTTCCCAAGGCGGAGGTGGAACGCCTCGCCTTGGCGGAGCCCAACGTGGCCAAGTTCATCGAGGGCGGGACTGTCCGAAAGGTCATTGTCGTGCCGGGCCGCATTGTGAATATAGTGGTGGCATGAAACCTCTCCTCGCCGCCGCCCTGTTCGCCTGCGCTCCGATCGCCCTGTCCGCCTGCGCGGGCTTCCAGCCGCTGCACGCCACCCCGGCCGGGCAGGCTGCCTTCTCCGACCTGCGCGTCGAGGTCGGCCAGGGCACGGACGAGGCCGACCGGCAGGCGGGCTTCTACATCCGCCAGGCGCTGAAGGAGCGCATGAATGCGCCGGACATGCCGACCTATCTGCTGCGCATCTCGCCCCAGTCGCGCCGGGTCGGCATCGGCCTGACCGGACAGGACTTCGCGACGCGCTTCGACGGCGTGGTGACGGCCCGCTGGCGGCTCGTCCGGCAAGCGGACGGCGCGTCCGTGGCGTCGGGCACGACCAGCGGCGTGGCGACCTATTCCGCGGACCTCGACCCCTACCGCCTGCAGACCACCTCGGATCAGGCCACGCAGCGCGCCTCGCGCGAGGTGGCCAACAAGCTGTTGGAAGAGATCGCGCTCACCCTTCCGCGCATCGCCGCGGACGCGGCCACCCCGGCTCCGTGAAGAGCCCCATGATGCGCCCCGTGAAAGTGCCGTCTTCATGAAGGTCACCGGCGGGCGTCAGGCCCGTTTCCTGGCCGAGCCGCCGCACGACCTGCTCGGCGCGCTCCTCTTCGGCCCCGACCGGGGCTTGGTGAAGGCGCGCGCCGCCGCGCTGATCCAGACGCTGGCCCCCGATATCGACCCGGCTTTCGGGGCGACCGTCCTGACGGCGGACGACCTGTCGACCGACCCGGCGCGGCTGATGGACGAGCTGTGCGCCATGAGCCTTCTGGGCGGGACGCGGCTGGTCCGGCTGCGGCTGGACCATGAGCGCTCCGGCGCGGCCATCGCCAAGATCCTCAAGGAGATCGACGCGGACCCGTCGCGCGTGGAAGCCAAGCTGGTGATCGAGGCGGGCGACCTGTCCACGCGCTCGGGCATCCGCAAGGCGGCCGAGGCCGCCAAGCACATCGCCGCCGTGGGCTGCTACCCGCTGGGCGCGCGCGACCGCCGCACGCAGATCAGGACCACGCTGGGCGATCTGGGCATCGGGGTGACGGAGGACGCGCTGGACCTCTGGATCCCGCTGCTGGAGGGCGACCACGCGCTGGCCGAAGGCGAAGTCGAGAAGATGGCGCTCTTCAAGGGCTATGGCCGCACCGAGGGGGCGACCGTCACGCCCGACGATGTGCGCGCCGTCGCGGCCGGCGCGCAGGCCTCCGCCATCGACCCGATCCTGCAGGACGCGATGTCCGGCCGGATCGACAGTCTGGATGCGCGGTTCCGGCGCGCCGTCGAAGCCAAGACAAGCCCCATCGCCATCCATTTTGCTCTGCAACGCCATCTGCTGCGTCTGTGCGAAGCAGCCGGACGGATGGACCGGGGCGACAGCGCCCTGTCCGCCACCCGGTCCCTGCGGCCGCCCGTCTTTCGGATGCAGGAGGATGCCTTCGTCGCCACGCTCAACAGGTGGAACGGACGCGCGCTGCGCTCCGCCCTGTCGCAATGCCAGACCGTGGAACGCCAGTTGAAAAGCACGCAGGCCCCGGCGGAGGCGTTGACCCAGCGCTTGCTGTTCGGCCTGGCCAGTTTCGCCGCCCGCCGCCGGGCCGCCTGATCCCCTCAACCCTCACCGCCGGGACCGCCCCATGGACATCGTTCTGACCTATTGGGAACTCGCCAAGGAGCAGTTCCCCTTCCTGCTGACGCTGGGGGGCAACATCCTCGCCGCGCTGTTGATCTTCTCCGTCGGCCTGTCCGTCGGGCGCAGGCTGTCGAACCGACTGCGCAAGTCCCGCTTCGGCGGAACCCATCTGGACGCGACGCTGCGGCCCGTCATGGCCAGCGTGGTCTTCTACGTCATCCTGGCGATGACGCTCTACGCGGTGCTGATCAAGTTGGGCGTGCCCGCCACGGCGCTGGTGGCGGTCTTCGGCGCAGCGGGCCTCGCCATCGGCCTGGCGCTGCGCGACACGCTGTCCAACATCGCCGCGGGCGTGATGCTGCTGATCCTGCGGCCGATCAAGGTCGGCGACTTCGTCGATATCGGCCAGAGCACGGTGGGTTCCGTGGAGGAAATCGGCCTCTTCACATCCACCATCCGAAATGTGGAGAATGTCGCCGTCTATCTTCCGAACAGTCTTGTCTGGGGCAACCGGGTCCAGAATTTCGGTCGCCATGCCCGCCGCCGCGCCATTGTGGAGATCGGCGTGGCGTATGACACCGATCTCGATGCGGCGCGGGCATTGCTCTTGGATGTGCTGGCGCAGCAGCCGGACATGATTCCGCACGATCCGACAGGTGTACTCGGCGCGGCGGGCGCGCCGACCCCCCCGGAAGTCTATGTGATGGGTTTCGGCGACAGCGCGATCAACCTGTCCTGCCGCTGCTGGTTGCCGGGGGACAACTGGCTCATGCGGGCAAGCAATCTGCGCATGTCCATCAAGCGCGCCCTCGACGGAGCGGACATCGAAATCCCCTTCCCGCAGCGTGTCGTCCATATGGCCACACCGGACTGAACCAGATCGGGAATGGCGCTGGTTCAGCCCTCCCTCAGGCAGTTCCGGAAGGCTGCGCGGCCTTTCAGCCCTTCCACCGCGCCGTAGCGGGTCGCCTGCCGGGTCACGAGGATATCGACCGCTTTCGCCGCCTGGGGCAGGCGGTCGGCATTCTTCTGCCACTGCGCGCCGATGACGTAGTGCCGCTCCGGAACCCGCCGTTCGGCCCCTTCGCGCCAGCCTTCGCCGATCCAGACCGCCTGGCGTGGAGCCCGGGTTCCACGCTTCGGGGCGCGGGGCAGGGAGAGCAGGAATTCATCGCCATAGTCTCTCGCGAAGGCAGTCGCCTCTTCGTCCGTGCTGGCGATCAGCAGGACCTGGTCGGTCATGCCGCGCTCGCGGATGAGGGCGACGGCCCCTTCCACATTGGCGGAGGATTTCAGGTCCAGTTCGATGTAGATCCGGTCCTTGGCGACATCCAGCAGGGCGGCGAGCGTCGGCACGGGTTCCGCGCCGATGCGTCCGTCCTCGTCCTTCAGGCGCAGCCGGTCGAAGGCTTCGCGCGTCGTGGTCACGACCGGTCCGGTGGAAGAGGCATGGTCGTCCCACACCCCGTCATGGAACAAGATCGGCGTGCCGTCCGCGATCGACGCGATGTCCACTTCCGCCATCATGGTTCCGTGCGCGATCAGGCGCTCCAGGGAGCTGAGCGAGTTTTCCGGTTCGCTCAACGCTTCCGCCGTCATGCGGTGCGCGGCGACCAGCGCGGCCTCGTCCGGCAGGCATTCCAGCACCGTGCGGATGGGCGGCAGCGCGTCCATGTCGGCAAAGGGCGAAGGGGCTTGCGGCGCGGCGCTGGCACAGGCCGTCAGAAGCGCGGCACCTGAGAGAAGCGAAAGGCGGAAGAGGGAGCTGTTTGAGATCATGACCCGGCGCTATAAGGCGCGGCCATGACTGTCAAAACACAGATCGCCACGCTTGCGGAAAACGGAGCGACCATCTTCGCACTGTCCACCGCACCGGGCCGGGCGGGCGTCGCGGTGATGCGC
>JBARXH010000179.1:0-3397 GCA_049647245.1 Litorimonas sp. | reverse complement strand
ATGACCGACCCCGTGAACACCCAACTCCGCTCCGCGCTCAACAACCAGGGCCGCCCCACGCGACCCGTGAAGGACGCCTCGACCGTCGCGCCGGTCACGGCTTCCGGTTCCTACGCGCTCGACCAGCAGGCCAAGCTCATCTTCGAGATCGGCGATCTGGAGACGACGGGCGTGGACCTGCCAGAGCCGAAAGGCGGCACGAGCCGCCTCGGCGCGCACGCCCGCACCGGCGCGATCGGCCTGCCCGGCTTGTCCGAGCCGGAGACCATGCGCCACTATGTGCGCCTGTCGCAGAAGAATTATGCCATCGACCTGGGTGTGTATCCGCTCGGCTCCTGCACCATGAAGCACAATCCGCGCCTGAACGAGAAGGTCGCCCGCATGCCGGGCTTCGCGGACGTCCACCCGCTGCAGCCCGTGTCCACCGTGCAGGGCGCGCTGGAGCTGATGAGCGAGCTGTCCCACTGGCTGATGACGCTGTGCAACATGCCGGCCGTAGCCCTCACGCCCAAGGCCGGAGCGCACGGGGAGCTGTGCGGCATGATGGCGATCCGCGCGCGCCTCGACGCGGACGGCCAGACCCAGCGCCGCCGCGTGCTGGTCCCCGAAGCGGCCCACGGCACCAACCCGGCGACCGCCGTGCAGTGCGGCTTCACCGTGGACCAGATCCCGGGCGACGACCGCGGCCGGGTCGATCTGGAGGCCCTGCGCGCCAAGATCGACGCCAACCCGGACGACGTGGCCGGCATCATGCTGACCAACCCCAACACGTGCGGCCTGTTCGAGAGCGACATCATCGAGATCGCCGACATGATCCACGCGGCGGGCGGCTATTTCTACTGCGACGGGGCGAACTTCAACGCGCTGGTCGGCCGGGTGCGCCCGGGCGACCTCGGCGTGGACGCCATGCACATCAACCTGCACAAGACCTTCTCCACCCCCCACGGCGGCGGCGGTCCCGGCAGCGGCCCGACCGTGCTGTCCGAAGCCCTGATGGACCACGCGCCCGTGCCCTACGTCGTGAAGACGGACGACGGGTTCGACCTGGTCGAGCAGGCGGACGAGAAGAGCTTCGGCCGCATGTGCGCCTTCCATGGCCAGATGGGCATGTACACCCGTGCCCTGACCTACATGATGAGCCACGGCAGCGACGGGCTGCGCCAGGCGACCGAGGATGCCGTGCTGAACGCCAACTACGTCCAGGCGAGCCTGTCGGACGTCATGACCCCGGCCTTCGGCGGCGTCTGCATGCACGAAGCGCTGTTCGACGACCGTTTCCTCAAGGACACGGGCGTGGAGACCATCGACTTCGCCAAGGCCATGATCGACGAGGGCTATCACCCCATGACCATGTACTTCCCGCTGGTCGTCCACGGCGCCATGCTGATCGAACCGACCGAGAGCGAGTCCAAGCAGGAACTCGACCGTTTCATCGGCTCCATGCGCCACCTCGCGGAGCGCGCGAAAGCCGGCGACACGGAAATGTTCAAGCAGGCCCCGGTCTATGCGCCGATGAGAAGGCTGGACGAGACGCAAGCGGCGCGGAAGCCCGTGCTGCGGTGGAGCGAGCCGGAGGATTTGGGGATGGCGGCGGAGTAGAGGGCGGAGCCTTGCATTTCAGATCATGGGCGGCCTAGGTCAAAGGCTGTTCTCAAACCATTGAGCTGTCTGCGGGCCTTCCCTCTCCCCGATTATCCGGATGAACGCACGAATTGTGCTCACATCGCCCTCGTGTGCTGCAGCCAGCAGGCCGTCCATGGCCTCTTGCCCGATACGCTGTTGCAACTGCCAGAGGCGGAGCGGCCCGCGGAAGTAAAGCAGCGTCTGCCGCCCGTCGAATTCTCCCGCATCCAGCATGGATCCCGTGATCGAGGCCGAGACCCTTTCCGCTCGCTCGGTCTTTTGCAACAGCCAGTCGTCGCCCCAGACCTTTTCCCCAAACCGCCAGGCGACGAACTCCGCGAGCGACTCGGTCATGAATTCGTCTGGAGTTCCCGAGGCCCCCAATATCCACCAGAAATGCGCCACCTCATGCGCGATCTGGAAGTCCTGGTCCATCGGCGGGGCGATCCCAAGCGCAATGTAGTCGCCGCCCGTCGCGAAGGCCATGCGCGGCTGTGGAATGCCGATATCCTCGTTGCCTAGAATCATCGTCAGCGTTTCCGACCCGCTGCGGGGCGCTCCGATCAGCTTCTCGTAGTAGCGGAAGGCCGATTCCGTTCTTGCGAGAATCGCCTCGGCGCGCGGGTCCGGACCCAGCGTGTGCAAGCGTGCCTCGAGACTGGGCGACAGGTCGCGCGAAGCTACGGTATAGTTCGGAGAGGCCGCAAATGTGATCCGTCCCAGAATCGCCTTGCCGGGTTCGACGATCCAGCGTCCATTCTCGTCGCGCCGAACCTCGCCGGGGCCGATTGCCGTATAGCCGTCGGGCAGGCCTACCGATGTCCTGGACCGCAGCAGCGGTTCCTCCTGCCAATAGGGGTACCAGAGCGTCCCGAGGCTGAGTTCCACCCAGTCCGGCGTGACGATACCCCGTCCCCATTCGACACTTTCATCCTCGATGCTGCCGCCATAGGCGAGGTCCACCGTGACCCGTTCGCCTGTGGCCAGTGGCTCCTCGAAGCGCAGGGTCACCCGCCTTGTGTTGGGCTTGTCCCATTCACCGACCACGATCCCGTCCTCGATATCGATCGTGGCGGGTACGCTTGGGTCGAAGCGATCGATCGCCAATCCCCTGTTAAGCCAGAATGCCGCCTCCTCGGTCGGCCTGTCCGCAACGATCTCCAGCGTACCCTGCACCGCGATGTGCTTGGTTGATGGCGTTACGTCGACGTCGAGTCGGTAGAGATTCGCCGTATCGTCCGGTGAAGGGGACGGTGAAGCGGTGACCGCGGGTTCCGGAGCGCAGCCAAGGCAAAGACACAGTCCGATAGCTACATAGAAGAGTTTCAACGATCCATTCCCAATGCAGTAAGATATAATAATCTAACATCCTTGTCGCCCGGATGGCAAACTTGGGAAGTTGCATGAAGACGGGGCTTCGCAGAAGTTTGAAGACTCCGCATGTTTTGCGATGTCAGGTGCTCCGGCCTGCCGTCACGCAGGGCCGGCAATTTGGTTCCTTGTGAAACGGAAGCGGGTTTTGCCGCTTGCGTGCCGATGTCTCTGCGCAAAGCTAGCAATGCATTACGACACCCGCTTCGCAGCGCGTATTTTCGCCATAGGCAGGTCAATCCTCGTCTACTCAGGTTCTAAGCCGTTGTTTCAAGATAGCTTTTAACTATCTAATCCGCACCCCATCCGGCTTGCGCTACTCTCCCCTCCTCCACTCCGAGCCACGAGGCGGTTGCATGACCGTGGTGGGGTGGGGGTCCGGGAGGTCCGGGCCGGGCGCGTC
>JBARXH010000178.1:0-8373 GCA_049647245.1 Litorimonas sp. | reverse complement strand
TCTCCGCCGGTCCGGTGAATGGTTCAACGGAGGGCAAGATGGCCTATACGATGATGGAAGTGAAAGAGGCGTCCGATGCGGTCGTCGCAGCGGCAACGAAGGACGATCTGTTCAAGCTCGGCCTGATCTACTCGACCGAGATGGAAGATCGCGGCGCCGACTACGTCGAAGCACACAAGTGGTTCAGTCTGGCCGCGATGATGGGGTCCGACCCCGCCAAGGCCTACCGCGAGGAACTGACGCAGGAAATGAGCGCCTCAGACCTGACGCTGGCGCAACGCGCGGCGCGCGGCTGGCTCAGCGAAAACCGCGACAGTCTCGCGGCCTAGACACCGCCGGACGGCTAAGGGGTGATGACGGTCGTTCCGTTGCCGCCGCCAGCGCCGAACTGATAGCTCAGGTTGAAGTCCACCGGCAGCGTGTTGCGGAAATTCTGCACCCACTGCCCGACCTCGGCCAGCGTGCTGGCCGGCACGAAGACGATATCGCCGCGTCTGAGCTGGATCGTGTCATTGTAGAGGCCGATCTCGTTCAGGCCGCCCTTCAGGTCCACTGTGCGCAGCATCATGCCGCCATTGGGCGCGCGGCGCAGCACCGCGACTTCCCGCGTCCGCGCGGTGGGGCGCAGACCGCCCGCCATGAAAATGGCTTCTAGCGCACCGATCCGGTTGGACAGGGTGTAGGTCCCTGGCTGGCCGACCTGGCCGCCGACGAAGATTTGCTCCGGCGCGTAGGCGCGGGGCGTTACCGAGATGCGCGGGTCCCGCAATTGCTGGCCCAGTTGCGCCATCAATTCCGCCTGCAAACCTCCGAATGTGTTTCCGGCCGCCATGATGGGCTGGGTCATGGGCATGACCACGCGTCCGTCCGGCCCCACGGTGAGAGTTCGTGACAATTCCGGTGCGGATGCGACCACGATGTCCAGCTGGTCGCCCGGAACCAGCGTATATTCGGGCTCCCAGTCCATCCACCGCTGAAACTGGCCGAGCACGGCCGGGGTCGGTTCCGGATGCTTGGCCCATCGCCCGAGCATGATTTCCCGCCAGGACCGCTCCGTACGCGCCTTGGGCGGCACAACGCCCGGACCGTAACGTCCGGCCTGAACCTGTGAAGGGGCCTGTGAGTGGGCCTGTAAGGGGACTTGCGCGGGGATCTGGATCGGTTTCACATGGGTCGGGTGAGCCTGACCCGGGCCGCCATAGCGGCTCTGCGCCCAGGCATCCGATGAAAGCCCCAGCAGGGCAAGGCCGCACAGGGCGGTGGCCAGCACGGCGGGCCGGGTGCGGCAAAGCATGGATGCGGGCGCGAAGGGCATGGGGGCGTGGTTAACAAAAATGGATAAGGAATTGTTAAACCCCCTCCGCCAATGACGGGGTCGGCGATCCCGAGTCGGGGTCCGCATCGAAGGCTGGCAGGATGCTCAAGTTCAAGGACAGGACATCACGGCGAAAGGCCGCTGCAGCCGTTCCCGCTGCGCCGGCCGCGGCTGTCCCTGCAGCGCCTGTACGGGCCGCCGACCTGACCGTGGGCGACTATGCCAACGGCGTCCCCAACATCCGCCTCGGGGCCATGTTCGGGTCCTTCCTGCGCCAGCTGATCTGGGTCTTTCCGCTGTTCATCTTGGGGGCCGTCGCCGCCTACGTCCTGACAGCCGACTTCAAGCGAACCTATACGGGCGAGGGGACCATCATGGTCCAGCTTGGCGACGAATATGTCTACCAGCCCGTGGCGGGCACCCAGGGACAGTCCAGCCTGATGCAGACGCCGGACACGATCACCCTGAACGAAGTCGCGATTCTCAAGAACCCGGAAGTCATGGATGCCGTCATCGCGGAAATCGCGCAAAGCCCGGGCGGACTCGCCTCGCTCGACCGGCGGATCGCGCAGAAGATGGCGGCTCATCCGGAGGAGTCCATGTCCTACCGGCTGGCCTACATGGAACTGCGCAAGAAGATGGATGTCAGCTTCGGCGTTTCGGCCCGGCCGCGCTCCTCCATCATCGACATGTCGTTCAAGCACCCCGACCCCGAAATGGCGGTGAAGACGACCAATCTGCTGATCGACGCCTACATGGATTACCGCCGCGCGATCTTCGTGGACGGCGCGACCGATATCGTGACCGAGCGCCGCAAGGACACGGAAGCCCAGCTGCGTGACAATGAGCGCCGCATGGCCGCTTTCCTGTCCAAGAACGACGTCGCCGACTTCACCTCCGAGCAGGCCGGGGCCAGCAAGCGCACCGAGGATCTCCGCGCTTCGCTCAACACGCTGCAGGCGCAGATCGTGGAAACCGAACGCTCGCTCGCCAGCGTGGAAGACCAGCTGAGACAGACGCCCGCCGAAATCGACCTCTATGTGGACGACCGTGCCTCCAACCGGATCGCGCAGGCCGAACTGGAACTGAAACAGCTGCTCGCGAAATACCTGCCGCATTCCGATCCGGTCCGGCAGAAGCAGGCGGAAATCCAGCAGCTCCGTGCCCTGCAGGGCGCGGGCGACGGTCGCGTGACGGGCGGTCGGCGCGTCGGACCCAATCCGGTCTATCAGGACCTGATGCGCTCGCGGAACACGCTGGCCGCCTCGGCCGACTCCCTGCGAGAGCGCGAGGTCGTCGTGCAGCGCCAGTTGCAGCAATCCAACGCCAAGCTGCGGCAGATGACGTCCCTGTCCCCGGCCTACAGCGATATCCTGCGCGAGCGCGAGACGCTCAACACGCGGCTGAAGACCTATCTGAACAAGGAGCAGGAAGCGCTGATCAACCAGCAACAGTCCGAGGAGACGGCCGAGAACGTCAAGGTGATCTCCAAGGCGACCTACCCGATCAAGGGCCGCAACATGCGCATGCTCGCCTTTGCGGGGGCTTCGGCGGCCTGGCTGTTCACGCTGCTCATGTTTGCGCTGTTCCGCGTTTTCCTCGACCCGCGCCTCTATGTTTCGCCGGGCGGTCCGGCGGTGGCCTATGCGCCGCAAGCTGCGCCGACGCAGTCCCCCGTCCAGCCGGTCCCCTATGCCGTTGCGGACTATGCGGATGCCTATGCTCAGGCTCATTCCCAGACCCATGCCCAGACCCAAGTCGCCCCATCTGCCTCTTCGCACGAACCGCGGGAATATGTTCCAGATCCGGCCATGGCAGCCCAGCCTGTCCAGACCTATGATCCTTCCCAGACCCAGCCATTTCAGGGGTCATCTGCGGATCAGGGCGTGCCTGAGCTCTGGCCCGGCCATGCCGAGCCAACCTATGGAGCCGCACATCCGGCCGATCCCTATGCGGGGACGAACAACCCCTACGCGGCGTAAGGCACCCTAACGGGCCTGTGCGCCGTAGAGTTTCGGGCTGAACCCATCCCACCAGAACATCTTGCCGACGCCTTGTGCGACGCGGCCGAGCTGACCGACATAGGCCGGACGGCCCGCCAGGCGCAGGGCCGCGCAGGCCGTGCCGTGCAGCACGGTCTGGACCCCGCCCACCACCATCCATTTGACGATTTCGGGGACGCCCCGCAGGCCGCGGTCGGCGGCTTCGCGCGCCGGAGTCTGGCCGAAGGCGAAGTGTCGGGTCCACAGATAGCGCAGCGTGGCACGATGGGGCGGCACATGCTCCAGTGCCAGCACGTCCGCGCACCACGCGATCCGTCCGCCCTGCGCGATCAGGGCTGCAAACAGCGCATCGTCTTCTCCGCCGACTTCGTTCAGCGCGGGATCGAAGACGGGAGAGGGCAGGGTGAGCCCGTCCAGATCGAGCAGGCAACCGCCCGTGCCCATCGGCGCGTCGATCCGTCGGGTCTCCCCGCCGATCTGTCGCGAGAAGAGTGGTCCGAGCCAGGGGGACAGGCGCTCCATCCCTTCGGGCAGGACGGCCCGGATCGGCGCGAAGGTCATGGCCGCCCCCAGCGTCCGGCTCGTTTCGAGCATCGGCTCCAGGAAATCCGGCGTGGCCTCCATGTCATCGTCTAAGAACAGAACGTAGCGGCTGCGGACGCGCGCCATTCCGGCATTGCGGGCGTTGGATACGCCGGGATCGGGTGCGACCGTATAGTCGATGTCCCGACTCCAGCGCTCCGACAGGTCCCGGACCGTGGCTTCCGCGGTACGCTCCCGGTCGTTGTCGGCCACGATTATGGCGATATCGCTGAGTCCCTCCACGTCCGAGAGAACGCGCTGCAGCAAGCGGGCGAGACTGTCCGGGCGCTTGTAGGTCGGGATGACGATGGAGATGTCCGCGCTCATGCCGTCACCCGGTCCAGCCCGCCCCGCACGGTCGCCACGTCGAGGTCCAGGGACGCCACAAGGTCGATGATCCGCTGCAGCTCGCCGGGCGTGCAGCCATAGTCCGACGGGTCTTCGCGCACGTCGTGGCCGAAGAGGATGAGCCAGCGCTTCTCCTTCGAGGCTTCGCGGATCAGCGCTTCCGTGGCGTCCATCTCGCAGGAATAAAGCCGTGCCGACGCGGCCAGGCCGAGATCGATCTCGGATCCGTATGGGGAATGGATGCCGCGCAACAGCCCGAACTCTTCCGACAGGGCGCGTTTCAGCGACATGGTCACTTCGCCGTAAGGGTAGGCGAAGGTCCGCGCGCGGGGCAGGCCGAGCCGGTCGAAGGCGGCCCGGTTGGCGGCAATGTCGCACAGAACGGCTTCCGCGCCTTCCTGCAGGCCGTCCAGGTGGCTGAACGTGTGGTCGCCGATCTCGTGACCGCGCTCATGGGCGGCAACCATGTCGGCCTCGCTCATGTGCAAGCCCAGATGGTTGGTCGTTCCGCACAGGCCCATGGAGGCGTAGATAGTGGCCTGCCAGCCCTGCGCTTCCAGCCGGGGCAGGGCGTCTTCCACGACGGAGCGGGGGCAATCGTCGAAGGAAAAACTGACAAGACCGCGCGATAGGGCCGGGTGGACCGGGCGGCGGGACACGTGCCGCGCCATGCGACGCCGGACCTTGGTCAGCAGGTCCGCACGCGGGGCGTAGGCGGGCTGGGTAGGCGCGTCGATCGTGTCGGTCATTTCATGGCCTCCGCATAATGAGACGCGCGCCACATCTTCAGCGCGGCCACCCTGAGGCCCACGGGCAGGGCGTGGGTCCGCACCATCGCCCGCAGTGGCGACCGGGCGAGCGCGTGGCCCGGCACGGCCTTGAGCCGGTTCACGATCCGGTAGAGCGGCAGCGTTCGGGCAAGGGCCGGGTGCGCCAGGACGAACCGGCGGTAGTTCTCGCCCGAGGCGGCGAAGCGGGACAGAAGGGATTCGGTCGTTTCCAGCCCGAGATGCACAGCCGGATTGTCGATATGGTGCAGGCGGTACCGCTCCGCGACCCGCGCGGCCCATTCGCTGTCCTCCCAGCCCCAGCCGGTGAAGGCCGGGTCGAACGGTTCCGCATCCAGTAGGGCCTTGCGGACGCACAGGTTGGACGAGGCGACGTGCTTGGCCGGGTTCTGGCGGCGGTGCTCGGCGGACAGGCAATCCGAGACGTGGGACAGCGCGCGGTGCAGATCCGTGTCCGGGTCCTCGGCGCGCGGTTCGACGGCGAAGCCGCCGAAGATGATGTCGCACTCGCCCGTCTCGATCCCTTCCAGATACCGGTTCAGGAAGTCCGTCTGGTCGACCCGCATGTCGGCATCGAGGAACAGGACCCAGTCGGCGCGGGCCTGCGCCTGCAGCGCGTTGCGCGTTGCGGACCGGCCGCGATTGCACTCCGCCCGGATGTGACGGCAGGGCCGTCGCATCGCCGCGACGGTCGCGTCCACCGTCCGGCTGAGTGCCGGATCGTCCGTGCCGTCATCCATGACGAGGATCTCGACATCGCCGGGATTCACGCCCTGCCGGTCCAGAGAGCGCAGCAACACGGAAGGATCGTCGCGGTAGAAGGGGATCAGGACGGAGAGGCGCGGCGTCATTCTGCGGCCTCCAGGACGGAACGGCGGCGCAACCGGTTCGCCATGTCCAGGATGATCCGGCGGCAGTCGGCGGCATCGATCAGCCAGCACACGGCGACATAGGTCGCGCCGCCGACCGCGGCCTTGATGAGCAGGGTGGCTGGACCCGGCTCGAACCCGCGCAGCGGCAGCAACAGGACCATGCCGGACATGACGGCGCAGGCGAACGCGATCTGCGCGCCTTCCCGCCAAGGCAGGGGCAGCGGATAGTAGCGTCGCGCCCGGACGAGAGAAATGGCGAGGGCGGCCGTGTAGCCCGCAATCGTAGCGATGACCGCGCCCATCAGACCGAAGACCGGGACCAGCCACACCGTCAGGGCGATGTTGAAGATTACGGGCGGGATCATCAGCCAGACGATGTCGCCCGTCTGCCCGGACAGCATGAAGGCGCGCTGGACATAGTAGGCGAGCAGCCCTGCCAGCAGACCGGCGCCCGCGATGAACGGCATGACGGTGACGGCTTCGTCCCGGACGCTTTCGCCGAGGATGAAGCCCGCATCCTTGGAGACGAGCGCGATGCCAACGGCCGCCGGCATGGCGAGCCAGAGCAGGCTGGCCCCATAGCTACGCATCACGTCTTGGGATGCTTCCGTGCCGTCCCGTTCGAACGCGGTCACGGCGGCGGGCGTCATGGCCATGGAAATCCAGACGAACAGCATTTCCAGCGACCGGTTGGCGAGGTTGTAGCCTGCATTGTACTGCCCGGCCGAGGCTTCGCCCATCACGGCGGCGATGATGTAGACGTCCGACGTGTTCAGCGCATAACCCAGCAGCAGGGCGGCGCAGATCGGGAAGCCGTAAGCGGCGTAGCGCTTGGCCCGCGCGACCTCGAACCGCCCGCCGCGCTGGCGGCGCAGCATGAAGGGCAGGTCGACCAGCAGCGCGAGGAACAGGCCGATGATCAGTCCGACATAGGGTCCGCTTTCGCGCAGAGGCGTGAACAGGACCAGGGCGATGCCGGCGCTGAAGGACAGAAGGGTCTGGGTGGAATAAGTCAGGCTGTACCGGGTCACGCGGTGCGAGGCGCGGTGGGCCTCCATGCCGAGATTGAAGACGACCTGCAGGCCCGCCGACCCGATGGCGAAGGCGATCACGGTCTGCAGCGCGTCATTGATCGGCAGAAGGAACAATATGCCCAGGAACAGCGCCACCAGACCGGCGCCGAGGCCCGCACCCAACCCGTAGAGCGTGCGCAGATGCGAGGCGACGTCCCCGTGCTTTTCCGCCCGCGCCTGGAAACGCGCCATGGCCGCCTCCAGCCAGGTGAAGGCCCCCATATGTACGAATTGCAGGGTGATCATGGCGATGGCGTAGCGTCCGAACTCCTCGGAGCTGAGCAGGCGCGTCAGCACCACGATCAGCCCGAAGCTGACCACCACGTTTGCCAGATTGACCGGCAGGTAGGCGAGAAGGGTCCGGCCCAGTTTCATGACGGGCCGCTCACCGGATCGCGTCGCGGTCGCCCAGCATGACCGGCAGGGTCTTGGCCATGATGACCAGATCCCACACCACATTGGACCGTTCGATGTATTCCACGTCGAGCTGCACGCGGCGTTGCACGTCTTCGCCCGTGTGCAGGGGGCCGCGCGAGCCGTTGATCTGCGCCCAGCCCGTCATGCCCGGCTTGACCTTGTGGCGGTGCGCATATTCCTCGACCAGTTCGATGCTGTCGCGTCCCGCCGTCTTCATGCCGACCGCGTGAGGACGCGGGCCGACCAGGCTCATCTCGCCGCGGATGACGTTGATGAGCTGAGGCAGTTCGTCGATGGAGGTCTTGCGGATGAACCGCCCGATCCGGGTGATGCGCGGATCGTCGGCCTCGGTCTGGCGCTCCGCCTTGAAGTCGCTCATGTCGGTGCGCATGGACCGGAACTTCAGCACGTGGAAGACGCGGTTGTTGAAGCCGTGCCGGGGCTGACGGAAGAGAACGGGTCCCGGGCTGTCCAGCTTGATGATCAGCGCCACGATGCCCAGCGGAATGGCCAGCGCGACCAGGCCGAGCGTGCCCAGTACGATGTCCGTGGCCCGCTTCAGCGCGGTATGCGCGCCCGACTTGGGATTGCCCGTGACGTCGTTGAGCGAGATTTCCGCGATCTCGGACAGGCGCTGCTTGACGTGGTCGAGGTTCTCGAACGCGTCCGAGACATAGGCGATGCGGTTGGGCAGCAGGCGGATCTTCTCCACGAAGTCCTTGCGCCGCATCGCGGCCGCGCTGGGCAGGGTCACCACGATGCGGTTGACGTAGGGCAGGCCTTCCCACTGCAGCAGATCGCCGATGCGACCCACGACCGGCACGCCGTGAATGTCGATCGGCGCGCGCGCGAGACGCTCGTCGAAGATGGCGACGATGTTCAATTCCTTGGTCTTGGCGTTTTCCTCGATGATGCGCCGGGCGCTCTCGGTCGCGCCGAGCATGACCACGGTCGGGGCGAGGCGTCCCTTGAGAT
>JBARXH010000177.1:0-16554 GCA_049647245.1 Litorimonas sp. | reverse complement strand
TCAGGCTCGGGAAGAGCGGCTCGCGCGCCAGCTGGTCGCCTCCGTCGGAGACGAAGCCCTGCTCGTCGCCCGAATAGATGACGGGTACGCCACGCATGAACATCATCATGCCGTGGCCGAGCTTCGTACGGGCCAGAAGCTCGCTCTGGGAAATGCCCGGATTGGCGGCCTTCACCATGCCGGAGAAGCGCCCCATGTCGTGGTTGCCGAGGAAGGTCGGCTGCCTGATCCCTTTCAGCGTCGCGTCCGCATAGAGGTCGTCCGCGCGCAGGAGGGTGTCCAGCCGCGCCGTGGTCTCCTGTCCGGACACGACTGCCGTGACGGCGGACTGGAAGGCGAAGTCCAGCACCTGGTCGAACCCGTCCACCTTGGTGAAGCGCGCCAGCCCACCCGGATCGGGGTCGTAGGCTTCGGCGAAGATGTAGAAGTCCGGAATGCCGATCGAAGCCGCATGGTCGGTCATGGCCGGGATGAAGGCCTGCCAGAACTCCGGATTGACGTGCTTGACCGTATCGATGCGGAAGCCGTCGATCCGGTACTTCGTGATCCAGTCCTGGAAGATCTCGATCATGCCGTCCAGCACGACCGGATGTTCTGTGAACAGATCGTCCAGCCCAGCGAAATCGCCATTGATGGAACTCTCGCCCGACCAGGTCGTCTCCCCGCGATTGTGGTAGTAGATCGGATCGTTCAGCCAGGCCGGGACCTTCACCTCTTCTTCGCCTGCCGGCACGAAGGGCGTGTAGGCATAGGTCGGGTCGGTCAGCCGGGCGAAATTCTCGCGAGTCTGGACGGACGGCGCATCGCCAAGAAACCCGTCATTGATCGCTGGTCCGTCTGGCCCGCCATCCGTGGTGAAGGGGAAGTTGCCGACCGAGCGGTAGGCGCATCCATCCGCGCTCTTGTCATCGCCGGCATAGTCGGGGTCGTGACACTCCCGGTAGGCGATCACGTCGGCCGTGTGGTTGGTGATGATATCCAGATAGACCTTCATTCCGCGCGCATGTGCACCGCGTACGAAGGCGGTCATGTCGGCTTCGGTCCCCAGATGCGGATCGACCGCGGTGAAGTCCGTGATCCAGTAGCCGTGATAACCCGCGCTTTCCTGACCGGGGCCGCCCTGCACGGGCTTGTTCTTGTAGATCGGACCGAGCCAGATCGCGGTCGCCCCCATGCCCTGGATGTAGTCGAGGCGACTCGTCAGCCCCTTCAGGTCGCCGCCCTGGTAGAAGCCCTTGTGGGTCGGGTCGAAGCCGTGCTGCAGCGGTCCGCCGGGAAACCCGCCCGTGTCGTTGGCTGGATCGCCGTTCTCGAATCGGTCAGGCAGCATGAAGTAGACGATCTCGTCCTGCGGCATGCGGTCGGCCACAGCATCCGCGCCCGGCGCGGGAGCCACGGTCTGGCAAGCCGCGAGAACGGACGCACCGCCCAGAAGGGCCGCCGCCGTCACGGTTGTCCGTCGGCGCAATCGGTTCAAGAACGGTCGCATCATCATCCCCTGCGGTTCCACGAGGCGGTCCCCACGCCCCGAATGTTCAGCGACGCAACGCCGCATCGGCTTCCGCCCTAAAACCACTCCGACCCATGGCGCAAGGGTTTCCGCAAATTTTTGCATCGTTTGTCGACTCCTCTGCTGTCCATATGGGCAGGAAAACCGGAGCCATGTTCAATGAAGGGGCTATGCGTGGCGGAAACGCAACAGTTTCGAGCCGATTTCACGGAAGCGTCGCAAAACAGTTTGCAGAAACTATGCAAATTTGTGTAAAGCCATCACCGGGGAGTGAGATGCACGGTTAAAGTTTCGGCTCCGCTCATCAAGAATCGCGTCCGGCATGAACCGGCGCAAACGAAGGGAAAACCATGACCAAGCCGTCCAATCTGGATCGCCGACTCCTGCTCGGCGTCGCCTCTTTCGCCATGCTCATGCCGCTCGCCCCGGCCTACGCCCAGGTCGCGGACGCGCCTGCCGATCTCGACCCGGTGATCGAAACCGAAGACGATGAAGTCGTCGCCACCGGTATCCGCCAGGCGATCGAGGACTCGCTCAACCTGAAGCGTCGCAGCACGTCGCTCATCGAAGCCATTACGGCCGAGGACATCGGCAAGCTGCCGGACGTGTCCATTGCGGACTCCCTCGCCCGCCTGCCCGGCGTCACGGCCCAGCGGGTGCGCGGCCGCGCCCAGGCCATCTCCATCCGCGGCCTCGGCCCCGACTTCTCCATCGCGCTGCTGAACGGCCGCGAGCAGGTCTCGGCCTCGAACAATCGCGGCATCGAATTCGACGTCTTCCCGTCCGAACTGATTGGCCAGGGTGTCGTCTACAAGACGCCGGACGCCCGGCTGGCCACGACCGGCATCGCGGGCGCGGTCGACCTGCGCACGATCAAGCCGCTCGACTACACGGATCGTCAGGTCAACGCGTCCGCACGCTACATCGTCAACGACAATGGCAGCCTGAACCCGGATTTCGGCTCGGACGGCTACCGCCTGTTCGGCTCCTACATCGACCAGAACGAAGACGGCACGCTCGGCTGGAACATCGGGGTCACCCACCAGTCCAACCCGACGCAGTTCCTGTCGCGCGAGCTGAAGACCAACGAATTCCAGACGTCCCAGCTGCCCGACGGCACCTACTACGCATCGGACAACCCGCGCACGGGCGTCGTGTCGCGCGACTTCGAGCGCACGTCCGTCGCCGGCACGCTGCAGTTCGAACCGCATGAGCGGTTCGCCTTCACCGTCGACGGCTACTATTCCGACTTCGCCGACAAAGGCATCTTCCGCGGCGTGGAAACGCCCATCGCCAGCTGGTCGGGCGCGAACCTCATCTCGTCCACCGGATCGGGCGACTTCGTCGACTCCGCGACCTACGGCCCGGCCGGCGCGATCCTGCGGACGGACACGGAAGGCAGCTCGGCGGAAATCTACTCCATCGGCGCGAACCTCAGCGTCAGCCTGACGGAGCGGCTGCGCTTCACGCTCGACGCCGCGCGCTCGGACATCGAAGCCGACGAGATCGACTATGAGAGCTACGCCGGCACCGCGACCGGCGCCCTGTTCGGCCCCCGCGCCAACGATGCGGGCATCCGCGGCACGCTGACCTACAACACCCCGGCCAACGGAGCCTACAGCATCGACAGCAGCATCGACTATTCCAACCCGAACAATGTCCGCCTGGCGGACCCGGGCGGCTGGGGCCAGGTCGGCTTCATCAAGGAGCCCAACATCTCCGACGAGCTGAACCAGATCCGCGCCGAGCTGGAATATGATCTGGGCGGCACGTTCGACCTGCTCGACAGCTTCGCGGCCGGCGTGCTCTTCACCGACCGTGAGAAGAACTTCGACTCCAACGAGGCGTTCCTGCGCGCCGGGGCCGGCTTCAACGCCGACCGCGAAGCGCCGGTGCCCGACGTGATCGGCACGACCGACAGCGGCTCGATCGGACTGGACATCGTCGCCTACGACCCGACGGACCTGCTCGGCTCCACCTACACGGTCGATCCG
The DNA here is from genome assembly GCA_049647245.1 of Litorimonas sp. Classification (GTDB taxonomy): domain Bacteria; phylum Pseudomonadota; class Alphaproteobacteria; order Caulobacterales; family Maricaulaceae; genus Litorimonas. The sequence continues at coordinate 13,050 of JBARXH010000177.1, read as the reverse complement.
GCGAACAGCGTGCTGTGGAACGTCTCGGAGTCCATCAACACGGTCTACGGCATGATCAACATCGACGGCGTGGTGGGCGTTCCCGTGCGCGGCAATATCGGCGCGCAATATGTCGACGTGACCCAGAAGTCGTCCACGGGCGGTGGTGTCGTCACCGACAGCTACGGCGATTTCCTGCCGAGCGCCAACCTGTCCTTCGAGGTCACACCCGACACCTATCTGCGCCTTGCCGGCGCGCGGTCGGTCACCCGTCCTCGCATGGACCAGCTCCGCGCAACGGGCAATTTCAACTTCAATCCGCAAGCCTGCCTCGACACGGACGCAAACAACCGGGTCGACACGCTGGGTCCGAACTTCGACCCCGGATCGAACCAGGTCTGCTTCAGCTTCGGCGGCGGCAACCCGTTCCTGCGTCCGTTCCGCTCCACCGCCTTCGATATCTCCGTCGAGAAGTATTTCAGCGAAGCCGGGGCCATCTCCATCGCGCTCTTCACGAAGGACGTTGACGACTATGTGGTGGATTCCAGTGAAGTCATCGACGCGGGCGCGGCCGTCTCGGACCTGATCGAGGGCAGCCTCGCCAGCAACCCGGACGCCACGCTGATCAACCTCAGCGGCCCCGTCAACGCCGAGAGCGCCACGCTCCAGGGCTTCGAACTGGCGCTGCGCCTCCCGCTGGACGACATCTACGGCCCGCTCGAAGGGTTCGGCGTCAATGCGGCCTACACCTACACGGATAACGACCTGGAATTCATGGGTCAGGACATTCCGATCCCTGGCTACTCCAAGGAAACGTTCTCGGGCGAAGTCTACTACGAGAACAATGGCTGGCGCGCGCGGGTCAACACCCGCTACCGCTCGGGCTTCCTGTCGGAAATCCAGCAGTTCGACGGCTCGCTGGACGGACAGCAGGCCTTGTCGGAACTCCTGATCGACGCCCAGATCGGCTACGAGTTCCAGAGCGGAAAGCTGGAAGGATTGTCCATCACCTTCGATGCGTTCAACCTGACCGACGAGCCGTTCCGCACGGAAAACGACCTGGACGGCCCGAACAATCCGGGCACGGCGACCTTCGTGTCGCGGCGCGAAGACTATGGCACGACCTACAACTTCACGGTCGCCAAGAAGTTCTGATCCGCATCAGCGCACACCGACCTTCGGCCCGCCGGTTCAGTCCGGCGGGCTTTTTTGTCCCGCCCTTCGGGGCGTGACAGGACCGGTCGCCACGCTACTGTCTGCTCCATGACCTCCCGTTCGACGTCCCAGATCCGATCCGTCGTCATTGTCGGCGGCGGCACGGCCGGCTGGATCGCCGCCTCGGCTCTCGCCAAGACCATGGGCGATACGCTCGACATCCGCCTGATAGAGAGCGAGGCCATCGGCACGGTCGGCGTGGGCGAAGCGACGATCCCCCAGATACGCCGCCTCAACGGTGTGCTCGGCATCGACGAAGCCGACTTCGTCCGCAGGACCAAGGCCACCTTCAAGCTCGGGATCGAGTTCTCCAACTGGGGCGGGCTGGGCGAGCGGTACCTGCACACGTTCGGCGATGCGGGCCTGAACCTGCAAGGCCAGTATTTCCACCATTACTGGCGGCGTTTCGCCGAACGCCACCCCGAAGCGGATCTCTGGGACTATTCCCTCCACCAGCGCGCGGCCTATGCGGGCAAGTTCGCGCCGGTCGAACGGGTCGGGCGGACCTCCATGACGGGGCTGGCCTACGCCTATCATTTCGACGCCGGAGCTTACGCACTCTTCCTGAGGAGCCTGGCCGAAGGGCTGGGCGTGACCCGCACGGAAGGGCGCGTGACCGATGTGTCGACCGATGCGGAGACCGGGCACATCCAGTCAGTGGGCCTGGAATCCGGCGAGCGGATCGCGGGCGAGCTGTTCATCGACTGCACGGGTTTCCGGGGGCTGCTGATCGGCGACGCGCTGGACGTGGCTTGGCAGGACTGGAGCCACTGGCTGCCCGTGGACCGGGCCGTGACCGTGCCGTGCGAACGCACGGAGCCGCTCCTGCCGTTCACCAAGGCGATCGCGCACGGCGCGGGTTGGCAGTGGCGGATTCCGCTGCAGCACCGCACCGGCAACGGCCACGTCTTCGTCTCGGACTTTGTGTCCGAGGACGAGGCGACGCAGACCCTGCTGGACAATCTCGACGGCGCGCCGACGGCCGACCCGCGCATCCTGCGGTTCAGGACCGGGCGGCGGGCGCATCTCTGGCACAAGAATGTCGTCAGCCTCGGACTCGCTTCGGGCTTTCTGGAACCGCTGGAATCGACCTCGATCCACATCATACAGAGCAATGTCTCCAAGCTGATCGAGCTGTTCCCGGATATGGGCTTCTCGACCGCCAACATCGCGGAATACAACCGTGTGGTCAGCCGGGAGTACGACCTGATCCGCGACTTCCTGATCCTGCACTACAAGCGCACGGACCGGGACGACACGCCCTTCTGGCGCTCGCGCCGCGACATGGAGGTGCCGGACAGCCTGGCGCACAAGATGGCGCTCTTCGAGGAGTCGGGCCACCTGTTCCGCGATCCGGACGACCTGTTCCGGGAAAGCAGCTGGGTGCAGGTCATGCTCGGCCAGGGCCTCAGGCCGCGAAGCTGGCACCGCCATGTGGATCAGCTCAGCGACGCGCAGCTCGAGCAGTTCATGGCGGACGTGAAGGGACTGGTCGCGAAGACCGTGGACCCCCTGCCCAGCCATGCGGACTTCGTGGCGAATGTCATAGCGCCTTGACCCAAATGACATCCGTCATCGCACGACTTGATCGTGCGATCCATGAACCGGAGCAAATCGCAGGCCGCATGGATTGCACAGTCGAGCTGTGCAATGACGGCATGAAATCAGGAACTGAGGATCGCTTCCAGATATTCGTCATGCATCGGCATGGCGGCGACGGCGTCGTCGATCGCCGCGCGGACCTGGTCCAGCCGTTCCGCCACTGGCACGGCGCCGCGCAATTCCGACAGAACGGGCGGACGCTCCGGCACGATCCCCTGCCCCAGATAGACCGCGATCCAGCTGGGATTGGCGAACAGCTCGTCCGCGTCGGAGACGATCAGGCCGTGACGCCGAAAGTGCTCAATCTTGTTGGACAGGCTGTCCGGGACCGGCATGGTCCGGACATAGGTCCAGAAGTCGGAATCGTCCCGCTCCGTCGCGTGGTAGTGCAGGATGAGGAAGTCGCGGATGCGCTCATACTCGGCGCGGGTCAGACGGTTGTACTCCTGCGCCAGCAGCGGGCTCATGCCCTGGTCGGGCAGCATGGCGAGCAGACGCATGATGCCGTACTGGATCAGGTGAAGCGACGTGCTTTCCAGCGGCTCCATGAAGCCCGCGGAAAGGCCGATGGCGACGACGTTGCGGTCCCACACCTTGCGGCGCATCCCGGTCACGAAGCGCAGATGTTTCGGCTCGGCCGTCGGCGCCCCGTCCAGATGGTCCAGCAGGGTCCGCGTGGCGTCTTCCTGCGTCTCGTAGGCCGAGCAGTAGACATGGCCGTTGCCCGTGCGGTGCTGCAGCGGGATGCGCCATTGCCAGCCGGCGCGGTGTGCGGTCGCGCGCGTATAGGACAGCGTCGGCCCGCTCGGCTCGCATGGCACGGCGACGGCGCGGTCCATGGGCAGCCACCGGCTCCAATCGTCATAGCCCGCTTCCAGCGCGCCCTCGATCAACAGACCCCGAAAGCCGGAACAGTCGATGAAAAGGTCCGCCTCGAAGGTGCACCCGTCCTCCGTTTTGACCGACGTGACCGCGCCCGACCCGGCATCGAGCGACACGTCCGCCACCCGGCCTTCATGCCGGACCACGCCGCGCGCTTCGGCGTAGCGGCGCAGATAGGCGGCGTAGGACGTGGCGTCGAAATGATAGGCATAGTCGTGGCGGGACCGGATATTGCGCCCGTCGCGAAAGGGAGGCTCGAACCTGTTCGCGCGTGCCGCCGCCCACGCCATGCAGTAGTCGTCGATCTCTCCGACATCCCGGCCCGACAGATGTTCGCGCATCCAGTACTGGTAGAAGGGCACCCAGTCGAATTCCGCCCCGTACTGACCGAACGGGTGAAAGTAGCGCTCACCGATCCGCCGCCAGTTCACGAACTCGATGCCCAGCTTGTAGGAGCCGTGGGTCTCGCGCACGAAGGTCGGCTCATCGATGCCCAGGCGCGCATTGAAGGTGCGGATCGGCGGGATCGTCGCCTCGCCCACGCCGACCGTGCCGATCGCTTCGCTCTCGACCAGCTCGATCCGGATGCTGTCCCCGACCGCATTGGCCAGCGCGGCCGCGCTCATCCAGCCGGCGGACCCGCCGCCGACGATGAGGATGCGCGATAGAGGCCTATGGTCGCTCATGCAAAACCTGCAAACTTTTCACGGAAAAACCCGCTTCATTTCCTGACTTTTCCGCGCTTTCGCTTCCCTGGAATGCAAAAACCTGTAAAGTCGTGGAAAACACCAATAACAGGGGAAGACATCATGTCCATGCGCGCAACTGTCCTCTTGGCGTCCGCCGCCATCGCTCTCTCGGCCTGTGCGGGGCAGACCCGGACGGCCACGGCCCAGGAAGCCGCCGCTCCGGTCCGGCCGCTCGACAGTGCCAGCGTTTCGAGCCCGGACGGCCGGATCGCCTTCGTCCTGAGCGAGGAGAACGGCCTGCTGCGCTACGCGGTGACCTTCGGGGACGATATGGTCGTGTCGCCGTCGCGCCTCGGCCTGCGGTTCGCCGAAACCTTCGGCATCGACGAGGGTCTGGAAATCATCGGTACAGAGAGGGTCGGCGCGGACACGCAATGGGAACAGCCCTGGGGCGAACGGCGCATGGTCCGCGACCACCATGAGGAGCTTCTGATCCGTGCGCGCCGCGCGTCCACCGAGGCCTCTCCGGAGATCCGCTTCGATCTGCGCATCCGTGTCTTCGACGACGGGCTGGGCTTCCGCTACGAAGTGCCCGCGCAGGCCTCCCTGCCCGGCACCGTCTCCGTCATGGACGAGCTGACCGAGTTCAATGTGGGGCGCGAGACGGAAAGCTGGTGGATCCCGTCGCGCATGTACAACCGCTACGAATATCTCTACCGCAACACGCCGGTGGACGACATCCAGATGGTCCACACGCCCGTCACCTTCCGCAAGGACAGCGGCACCCACTTCTCCATCCACGAAGCGGCTCTGGTCGACTATTCCGGCATGAGCCTGGAGCAGGAACGCGAGGGCGTTCTGGAAGCCAGCCTCGCCCCGCGAAGCGACGGCAGGAAGGTCGTGGTCGAGACTGGCTTCAAGACGCCGTGGCGCACGATCCAGATCGGCGACGAAGCGGTGGACCTGCTGAACAGCGACCTGATCCTGAACCTCAACGAGCCGAACAGGCTGGGCGACGTGTCCTATTTCGAGCCGGGCAAATATGCCGGCATCTGGTGGGACCAGCATATCCGCAACGGGACCTGGGGCCAGAAACAGGGCGATGTGGACGGCCTCCACGCCGCCACGACGGAACGCACCAAGGCCTATCTCGACTTCGCGGCGGAGAACGGCTTCGTCGGCGTTCTGGTCGAAGGCTGGAACATCGGCTGGGATGATGACTGGTACAATAATGGCGACGTGTTCAGCTTCACAGAGACCTATGACGATTTCGACATCGAAGAGGTCGCGCGCTACGCGGAATCCGTCGGCACGCGGCTGATCGGCCACCACGAGACCTCCGGCAACATCACCAATTACGAGAACCAGCTGGAGGACGCGCTCGACCTCTATCAGGAGAGCGGCGTGCGCGTGATCAAGTCGGGCTATGTGGCCGATGACGGCAATATCAAGCGCATCGACGAAAACGGCGTGCCGCGCTACGAATACCATGACAGCCAGTGGCAGGTGGACCACCATCTCCACGTGGTGGAACGCGCGCACGCCCACCAGATCGCCATGAACCCGCACGAGCCGGTCAAGGATACCGGCCTGCGCCGGACCTACCCGAACTGGGTCACGCGCGAAGGCGCGCGCGGGCAGGAATTCAACGCCTGGGGCGTGCCGCCCAACGGGCCGGACCACGTTACGGACCTGATCTTCACGCGGATGCTCTCCGGTCCGATGGATTACACGGCCGGCGCGTTCGACCTGCGCCCGAGCGAGAAACCCGCCGTGCGCGAGGACTTCCCCCGTCACGACGTCCGCTCCCGCATCGAGCACACGCTGGCCAAGGAGCTGGCGCTCTACGTCGTGCTCTACTCGCCCGTGCAGATGGTCGTGGACAGCCCCGAGGAATATGCCAAGCGGCCCGATGCCTTCCAGTTCATCAAGGACGTTCCGACCGACTGGGAAGAGAGCGTCGCCCTGTCCGGCGAGGTCGGCGACTACGCCGTCTTCGCGCGCAAGGACCGCAACGGCCCGGACTGGTATGTCGGCGCGGTGACGGACTCGGAGGCGCGGACCGTGGAGATCGATCTCTCCTTCCTGGGCGACGGCGCCTACGAGGCCCAGATCTACCGCGACGGACCCGGGGCCGACTATGAGTCCGATCCGTACGACATGGTCATCGAGACCCGGACCGTGTCCGCGGCCGATGCGCTGACATTGCCGCTGGGCCGCAGCGGCGGAGCCGCCATTCGCTTCCGGGCGCTGGAGGAGTGATCCGCCGGGCTGTCCCGGCGCTCGCCCTTCTGGCGCTCTGGACGGCCCCACTTGCCGTGCGAGCCGAAGATGCGGCGACGGACGGGCAAGTCGATCCACCGCTGGTCGACATCTCCAGCCTGCCGGACGTGTCCGGACAGCTGATCATGCGAAAGAGCTTCGAGTCAGAGCATGTGGAGGACCGGCCTTTGCTGATCTGGCTCCCGCCGTCCTACAATGCGGGCGATGAGCGCTATCCGGTCGTCTATCTTCTGGATGCCGAGCACATGTTCGTGTCGGAATGGGCGAAACCGAGCCGGACGGAATGGCGCGTGGACGAAACCATGACCGAGCTCATCGCCGAAGGCGCCATCCGCGAGGCGATCATCGTCGGCGTGCCGTCCAACGGCGCGAAGCGGGACCGGGAATATCTGCCCAAATCCGCCTACAAGCGCCCGTCGCTGCGTTCGACCCAGAAAACACGCACGCTCGGCCCGGTGTCCAGAAGCCTCAACGACGCCCACAAGGCCTTCCTGACAGAGGAGCTGAAGCCCTACATCGACGCGCTCGCGCGCACGCGTCCAGGCCGCGACGACACCTATGTCATGGGGGCCAGTTTCAGCGGGCTGGCCGTCATCGACCTCATGATCTCCCACCCGGACACATTCGGCGCGGCGGCCGCCCTGTCTCCCAGCCTGTCCATTGCCGACGAAGCGGTCGCCAAACAGTTCGCTCGAACCCTGCCGGACCCGGCCACGCACCGGCTCTACATCGATCGCGGTACGAGAGGGCTGGACGCCCGGTACGGACGCGGCTTCTCCATAGTGTCGCGCGCCGCCCGAGAGACCGGCTATACCGACGGGGACGGCTTCAGGGCCGACACGGTCCGGGGAGCATACCATACGGCGCGGGACTTCCGCGACCGCATCGACCGGCCGCTGCGCTTCCTGCTGGCTGTTCCGGATGAGGAAGGAACCGACCGATGAGAGCAATTCTGCTGAGCGCGATCATCCTCGCTGGTTGTGCGTACGGCGCACCGGCGACAGGAGCCGAGGAAACGCAGGTCCGGGCCGATACGCCGGCCGGCGACCATCGCGGTGTCACGGGCTCCGTGGAGCGTCTCACTCTCGAAACCTCCCTCGTGAGCGAGCGGGAAATCGAGGTCTGGCTCCCGGCGTCCTACGCGGCGCAAACGAACCAGCGCTACCCCGTGCTCTACATGCATGACGGCCAGAACCTGTTCGACCCGGATCAGTCGGAATATTCCGGATGGGATTGGGGCGTGGACGAAGCGATGACGGCGATGGGCCTGGAGGCGATCGTGGTTGGCATTCACAGCAACAGCGAGACCCGGGGTTCCGACTACCTGCCGCAGAAGGCCGCCTTGGCGAAGCCCGACGCCTTTTTGGAGGATATCGGCGAAATGAAGCCCGAATACCTCAACGCCGACGCCTACCTGCAATATTTGGTGGAAGAGGTGAAACCGCACATCGATGCCCGTTACCGGACCCGGCCCGGGCGAGAGGATACGACGGTGATGGGGTCTAGCATGGGAGGCCTCATCTCCCTGTACGCCGTGACGGAATATCCCGAGGTCTTCGGCGCGGCCGGCATGCTGTCGACGCATTTCACCTTCGGGCGCGGCGCGCTGATCCCCTGGTTCGAGGGCCGCCTGCCCGACCCGGCGACGCATCGCCTCTATTTCGACTTCGGCACGGAAACGCTCGATCGCGGGTATGAGCCCTATCAGGACCAGATGGATGCGCTCGTCGAGGCGGCGGGGTACGAGCGCGGCGTCAACTGGACGACGCGCAAATTCGAGGGCGACGATCACAGCGAACGCGCCTGGCGCAACCGGATCCACATACCGCTCGCCTTCCTTCTGAACGGAGACGACACGGATGGCGGGGAGCGTCGCTGACGCCTTTCCCCTCCATGGAAGAGGACGCAGACAGAATGATGAAGCCCGCACTCGCTTTTATTCAACCGGGGACCGACCTATGATGAAACCGTTTCTACTGGGCGCAAGCGTGCTGCTCGCCGCGTGCGCGCCCGGACTCCCGGAAGCCGAGACATTGGAAACCGAATTGGCCGAGGTGGCCGCCGACGAAGGGGAGGCACAGCCCGTCAAGGCCGTGACGGCATCCACCGTCGTCCATCCCGACTGGTCGCGCGACGCGGTCATCTACCAGATCAACACCCGCCAATATTCGCAGGACGGCACCTTCGCCGCCGTGGAAGCGGATCTGGACCGCATCCAGTCGCTCGGCGTGGACATTCTCTGGCTCATGCCCATCCACCCCATCGGAGAGGCGCGGCGCAAGGGAGAGCTGGGCAGCCCCTACGCCGTCGCCGACTTCAAGAAGGTCAATCCGGAGCTGGGCACGGAGGACGACTTCCGCTCCCTCGTGGAGGCCGCCCACGCGCGCGGCATGAAGGTCATCATCGACTGGGTCGCCAACCACACCGCCTGGGACAACTGGATGATCAGCCAGCACCCGGAATGGTACACGCGGGGCGCCGACGGCGAGATGACCCATCCGCCGGATACGGACTGGCTGGACGTGGCCGATCTCGACTTCGGCAACGAGGCGTTGCGCGACTACATGCGCGAGGCGCTCGCCTACTGGGTCGAGGAGTTCGACATCGACGGCTATCGCTGCGACGTGGCCGGCATGGTGCCGACCGACTTCTGGAACAGCGTGCGACCGCGCCTGGACGCCGTCAAACCCGTCTTCATGCTGGCCGAATGGCAGCAGCCGGAACTGCACGAGCAAGCCTTCGACGCGTCCTATGCGTGGCAATGGAAGGAAATCATGCAGGGTATCGTCGCCGGAGAGAACACGGTGGCCGATCTTGCGGGCTACTACCGCGCCTACCAGTCCGACTGGCCGGACAATGCGATGCGCATGGCCTACACCGACAATCACGACCAGAACACGTGGGACGGCCTGACGCAGGAGATCTATGGCGACGCCTACGAGGCGGCGGTCGTGCTGTCCTTCACGGGCGACGGCATCCCGCTGATCTATAACGGGCAGGAGTGCGACAACCGCAACCGGCTGGAATTCTTCGAACGTGATCCGATCGAGTGGAATTGCGAGGCGGACGTAGGCGATCTGTTCCGCGAGCTCGTGCAGCTCAAGACGGACAATCCCGTGCTGCACAATGCCCCTTGGGGCGCGACGACGACCCAGGTGGAGAACACAAACCCGCAATCCGTCTTCAGCTTCATCCGCCGCAACGATGCGGGCGAGGCCGTGCTGGTCGCCGCCAACCTCTCCGACACGCCGCAGAGCTTCGCCTTCACCGATGCCCTGCCCCTAGGCGACTACGAGACATTCCGCACGGGCGAGCGCGTGACCATCGGGACGGAGGAACGGATGCTGCCCGCCTGGGGCTGGTCGGTCCATGTCCGGCGGTAACTATACGGTCCGGCATGTCGGCAGGACGAGGCAGCCCGTCGTCATCGTCGACGATTTCCATCCGGAGCCGGAGCGCCTGGGGGACATGGCGGGTCGCTCCCGCTTCCGATCGCTCGGCCCCTACTATCCGGGCGTCCAGGCCCCGGCCGACCCGAACCACCTCCGGCCGGTCGACCCGCTCCTGCGCGAGGTGTTCGCCGACGTGTTCGGCGTGAGGTCGGGCCTGTCTCTGGTGCAGTGCAGTTTCTCGATGGTGACCGTGCCGGACGACGAACTCGCGCCCATCCAGCGCCTGCCCCATGTGGACACGGTGGACCCGGGCCGCTTCGCCCTGCTGCACTACCTGTCGGGCGAGGACACGGGGGGCACGGCCTTCTACCGTCACCGCACGACGGGCGCGGAAATCCTGACGGCGGAGACGTTCGACGCCTACCGCGCGGCGCTCGAAGGCGAGGGCGAGCCGAAGCCCGGATACATGCGCGGTTCGGACGACCGGTTCGAGGAGATCGGACGGGTGGACGCCCGTCCCAACCGGGCCGTGCTCTACCGCTCCCACCTGCTGCATAGCGGCCTCATTCCGGCGGACCTTCCCTTTTCCAGCGACCCTGCGACGGCCCGGCTGACGCTCAACAGTTTCTTCCAGGCGGGGGCGCAAGCCTCTTGAACACAGCCGCCTGCCGGGCGATGGGCAGGTCATGCCGAGACCGTTCCGCCTCCCCGCCGCTCTGATCGTCCTCATGGCGACCGCCCTGCCCGCAGCCGCCCACGACTTCTGGATCGTGCCGGAAACGCCGGTCATGGAGACCCCGGGCGAGACCCGGATCGACTTCCGCATCGGCCATGCCGGCGATGTCCAGAATTGGCCCTTGCGCCCGGACCGGGTCCTGTCCTGGCAGTCGGTCGGCCCGAACGGGCTGACGGACCAGCAGGCCGGATTGACGACCGGCGCGGATGCCGACCTGCCCGTCATCCTGGACGCGCCCGGCCTTCATCTGGTGAGCGTCATCACGCAGGACAGTATCAGCGAACTGACGGCCAAGCGCTTCAACGACTACATCGAGAAGGAAGGGTTGAAAGACGTCATCGATCACCGCGAACGCACGCGCGGCACCCGCCGCAAGGGCGTGGAGCGCTACTCGCGGCGCGGCAAGACGCTGATCGCCGTGGGTGACTGGGCACGGACCGGCATGGACCACGTCACGCAACCGCTCGGTCACACGCTGGAGATCACGCCCCTCGCCAACCCGATGACCACCGCGCCCGGCGAGAGGCTGGCGCTGGAGGTGCGCTACCGGGGCGAACGCCTGCCCAATGCCGTGGTCCGTTTCAGCCCGCTCCACACCGTCGAGGACCCCGAAACGCTGCGCACGGATGCCGACGGGCGGGTGGAGATCGTCATGCCGGAGGGCGGGCAGTGGTTGCTCCACGTCGTCTGGTCGACCGTCCTTCCGGACGGCTCCGACCAGCCCTACGACACCATCTTTTCCAGCTTCAGCTTTCCGGGCGCGCGCTAGTCGTAGGAGACGCGCAGGTCGGTTCCGGCCGACACGTCGTTGATCACCGTTTCAGAGCCGTCCGGCCAGGTGACGCGCACGCTGTCCGTCGTGGACGCCTCGCCCATTCCGAAGACTTGCGGCGCCGCCGTCTGGGCCGTGAAGGTCGTCCCGGCCCTGACCCAGCGGGTCTGCGTCTTGCCGGAAACCGTGACTTCGACCTTCGATCCGATGCCGGCGGCGTTCCCGTCGGGCCCGTCGAGCCGGACGGTGAAGGACTGTGCGTTGGAGACCGTGTTGCGCCACACCACCGCGCCTTCGTCGGAGCCGTTGACCAACAGCAGGATGTCCACGGCATGGTCGCCGTCGAAGTCCGCGCAGACCACGGCCCGGCCCTGCAGCGTATCGTCTACCCCGAACCGGTCGGCTTCGTCGGTGAACGTGCCGCCGTCCTGGATCCAGAGACGCGAGCGGTCCTGCGTGTAGGGTTCGGTATCGGGCGAACCCGTATCGTTGATCCAGCCATTGGTCTGGAACAGGTCCAGATCCCCGTCGAGGTCGAAATCCGCGAAGCACGACCCCCAGCCCCACGAGCCGGCTTCCGCGCCCATCTGCGTCTGGTTGATCAGGGTGCCGTCCATGTTCCGGTACAGGCGGTTGCCGTTGATCGAAGAGACGAACCAGTCGGGGCGGCCGTCATCGTCATAGTCCGCCACATCCGTGCCCATGCCGTTCGTGTCGCTGATCTGGGTGGGGTCGGTGACGTCCGCGAACGTGCCGTCGCCCTGATTGGCGAAGACGCGGGAGCTTCGGAAGTCCGACACCAGAAGCAGGTCCAGATCGCCGTCGGCGTCGATATCGGCGAAGTTGGGCGCGAAGCTGTAATCGCGATCGCGGCCGATCTTGCCCTCTACATCCAATCCGAGGCCCGCGCTGATCCCGGCCGGTTCGCTGACAGGGACGAAGCGGATCACGCCGCCGACGCTCTCGTTGCGCCACAGGGTCTCCGTCTCTCCCGGAGCGGCCGCCGCGCGTGCCGTGCCCCAATGGGCCATGGCAAGGTCGAGATCGCCGTCGCCGTCATAGTCTCCCGCTGCCGCGGAGATCGTGTTCTCCGACGTCATGGCATCGAGTCCGCTGCCGGAGGTCACGTCCGAGAAACCGCCTGCGCCGTCGCCCTTGAACAGTCTTGCGCCGTCTCCGTCCAATCCCCCGATGAAGAGGTCCAGCGCCCCGTCCCCGTCGAAATCCGCCAGAACGGGTCCGGACAGCTTGGCCAGCGGACCGGCCGGAGTTTCGATCCGGTCCAGCGCGGCGTTGGCCGTGCTTCGCGCGAAGGTCCCGCCCTGATTGATCATCAGCAGGTTGTCGCCCGTGTCGCCGCGCAGCAGGAACAGGTCCAGATCGCCGTCCCCGTCCACGTCGCCGACCGCCGCGCCGCCCGCGAAGAGCGACGGCATCCCCGCATAGCCGGCCGTGAAGCCGGACGCATGGGCAAGGCCCGCCGCATCCGCGACCTTGGTG
>JBARXH010000176.1:0-3277 GCA_049647245.1 Litorimonas sp. | reverse complement strand
CGAAACCGAAATGCCGGGCCTGATGGCCCTGCGCGAGGAGTTCGGCGACAGCAAACCCCTCAAGGGCGCGCGCATCACCGGTTCGCTCCACATGACCATCCAGACGGCCGTGCTGATCGAGACGCTGGTGGAACTTGGCGCGGACGTGCGCTGGGCGTCGTGCAACATCTTCTCAACGCAAGACCACGCCGCCGCCGCCATCGCCCGGTCCGGCGTTCCCGTCTTCGCCATCAAGGGCCAGACGCTGGAGGAGCATTGGGACTATCTCGACAAGAGCTTCCTGTTCCCGGAAGGCGCGAACATCATTCTCGACGACGGGGGCGACGCCACCCTGTACGTGCTGCTGGGCGCGCGGGTCGAGAACGGCGAGCCGGAGCTGATCGAAGGCGAGCCGGGCTCCGAAGAGGAAGCCGCCATATTCGCGCAGATCAAGAAGCGCCTCGCGGAGTCCCCCGGCTGGTTCACCAAGACGCGCGATCAAATCGTCGGCGTGTCCGAAGAGACAACGACGGGCGTGCACCGCCTGTACGAACTGCAGCGCGAAGGCCGCCTGCCGTTCCCCGCGATCAACGTGAACGACTCCGTGACCAAGTCGAAGTTCGACAACACGTATGGCTGCAAGGAAAGCCTCGTGGACGGCATCCGCCGCGCGACCGACACGATGATGGCGGGCAAGACCGCCGTGGTGCTCGGCTACGGCGATGTGGGCAAGGGCTCCGCCGCGAGCCTGCGCGGGGCCGGTGCGCGCGTGAAGGTGACCGAAGTCGATCCCATCTGCGCGCTGCAGGCCGCCATGGACGGGTTCGAGGTCACGACGCTGGAGGACACGGTCAAGGACGCCGACATCTTCGTCACCACGACCGGCAACAAGGACGTCATCCGCCTCGAGCACATGCGCGAAATGAAGGACATGGCGATCGTCGGGAATATCGGCCACTTCGACAACGAGATCCAGGTGGCCGCCCTGCAGAACCACCAGTGGACCAACATCAAGGACCAGGTGGACATGATCACCTTCCCGGGCGGCAACCGCATGATCCTGCTGTCCCAGGGCCGCCTGTTGAACCTCGGCAACGCCACCGGACACCCCAGCTTCGTGATGAGCGCATCCTTCACAAATCAAGTTCTCGCGCAGATCGAGCTGTGGGAAGACTCCAAGCGCGACACGCCGCGCTACAAGAACGAAGTCTACATGCTGCCCAAGCATCTGGACGAGAAGGTCGCTCGCCTGCACCTCGAGAAGATCGGCGTGAAGCTGACCGAGATGAGTCAGGAACAGGCCGACTATATCGGCGTGCCGCAGCAGGGTCCGTTCAAGCCGGAGCACTACCGCTACTAAGACCCGTCATTGGGCGCGGCGGGTTATCCGCGCCCCTTTCATCCAGGCCCTGATAAGAACAAAAAGCGCAGAGCCTTAAAATCCTGGAGCCAGACATATGAGCCGCCAATCCTACGAATTCACCTCCGAATCCGTGTCGGAAGGCCATCCCGACAAGGTCTCGGACCGCATTAGCGACGAGATCGTCGACCTCTATTTCCGAGAAGCCATCGAACAGGGCATGGATCCGTGGCAGGTCCGGGTCGCCGCCGAGACGCTGACCACGACCAATACGGTCGTCATCGCGGGCGAGACGCGCGGCCCCGACACGATCACGCCGGAGCGCATCGAGGCGCTCGCCCGCGCGGCGATCAAGGATATCGGCTACGAGCAGGACGGCTTCCACCACGAGACCTGCAGCGTCCAGGTGCTGCTGCATCCGCAATCGGTGGACATCGCGCAGGGCGTGGATACGGGCACGGGCTTGCACCAGGAAGACGGCGCGGGCGACCAGGGCATCATGTTCGGCTATGCCAGCCTCGACGTGCCGGGCGCGCTCATGCCGGCCCCGGTCCATTACAGCCACAAGATCCTCGAACGGCTCGCCAAGGCCAGGAAGGAAGAGGGTCAGGACTGGCTCGGCCCGGACAGCAAGTCCCAGGTGACGGTCCAGTACCACAATGGCCGGCCCGTCGGGGCCAACGCCATCGTGCTTTCGACCCAGCATCTGGACGCAACGCTCACCTCCGCCGACATCCGCGAGCGCGTCCAGCCCTATATCGAAGAGGTGCTGCCCGCCGGATGGATCGGCGACCAGACGGTCTGGCACATCAACCCGACGGGCAAGTTCGTCATCGGCGGGCCGGACGGAGACGCAGGCCTCACGGGCCGCAAGATCATCGTGGATACTTATGGCGGCATGGCACCCCATGGCGGCGGCGCGTTTTCCGGCAAGGACCCGACGAAGGTGGACCGTTCGGCTGCTTACGCCACGCGCTACCTCGCCAAGAACCTCGTCGCGGCCGGCGTCGCGCCGTGGGTGGAAATTCAGGTCTCCTACGCCATCGGCGTGGCCGCCCCGACGTCGATCTACGTCAATGTGGACGACCACAATCCGATCAAGGGCGACCGGATCGAGACCATCATTCGCCAGGTCATGGTCCTGACCCCGCGCGGGATCCGGTCCCACCTCGACCTCAACAAGCCCATCTACGCGCCGACCGCAGCCTACGGCCACTTCGGGCGTGAACCCGGCCCGAACGGGGAGTTTTCCTGGGAGAAGACCGACCTCGTGGACGAGATCAAGGCGCGGCTTTGAGCGCCCGGTCAGCCCTCACCTGCGTCGCCGCCATCGCCGGCGCGCACGGCGTTCACGGCAACATCAAGGTGAAGTCTTTCACGGCCGTGCCCGAAGACTTCGCCGGCTACGGACCGCTCTACTCCGAGACGGGCGAGCGGCTGTTCACGCCCAAGAACGCCCGGCCCGTCGGCAAGTTCTTCTCGCTCGCCGTTCAGGAGCGCCTGACCCGCGAAGCGGTGGAAGCGATGAAATCGACCAAGCTGTTCGTGCCGCGCGACGCCCTGCCGGAGACGGAGGAGGAGGAATATTACTATTCCGACCTGCTGGGCTTGGCGGTGGAGGACCAGGACGGCACGGTGCTGGGACAGGTACAGGCGGTGCATGAATTCGGCGCGGGCGACACGCTGGAGATCAAGCCGCCCTCCGGCCCCAGCTTCTTCCATCCCTTCACCCAGGCCCATGCGCCGACGGTCGATCTGGCCGGGGGACGCATCGTGGTGGTGATCGAGGAGGCCGACGAGGCGCGCGGCGACGGGGCGCCGAAGGGTGAGGGAGCAGACGGGGGGTAAGTCAGCACTCTCGCCGAGCGTTTCCAAATCCCTCCCCCGAGCCGGGGGAGGTGGCCGAGCGCAGCGAGGTCGGTGGGGGGTGGAGGCGTC
>JBARXH010000175.1:0-20976 GCA_049647245.1 Litorimonas sp. | reverse complement strand
CCGCCGTGGTCGACTTGCCCATGCCGATCGATCCCGTCAGGCCGATCGTCTTCATCACCGCACGCCTGTTCGTAGTGCTTCGCGCAGCACGGGCGCGACATCGCCGACTGGGGCGGGCTGGCCATAGAAGAGCTGGAAGGAGGGACGTGCCTGTTCGATCAGCATCTGCAAACCGCCCAACACCTCCAGATTTTGGGACTTTGCGTCTAGAAGCAGTGGCGTGTCTTCCGGCGTATAGACCAGATCATAGACAAGGGCTCCGCTCGGGGCTCTGGTGAGAGACAGATCGAGCGCCGGATAGCCCGCCATGCCGGCCGAGCTGGCATTGACGATGATGTCCGCCCGTCGCACCGCGCTGTGCCGCTTGGACCACGGCACGCTGTAGAGCGACGGCAGACCCACCTGCGCGACCAGGTCCTCGGCCTTGGCATCCGTCCGGTTGGCGAGCACGATTTCCGGAACGCCCAGCTCCAGCAGGGCGGCGATCACGGCCCGCGACGCCCCGCCCGCCCCGATCAGCAATGCCGTGGACTCGAACAGGGCGCCGGGGCTCCGCCGGGACCGCAGGGGAGCGGCGAAACCTTCCAGATCGGTGTTGTGTGCGATCAGCCGACCGTTCCGAACATACAGGCAGTTCGCGGCGCCGATGCGCTGCGCGTCATCCGTGGTTTCGTCGGCGGCCAGAAACGCCTCTCCCTTGAGGGGAAGGGTGACGTTCACACCCGCAATGGAGGTGCGCTTGAGCGAACGGAACGCCTCGCGCGCGTCCCACGGCTTGACCATGAACGGGACATAGGCTCCGCGGATGCCCGCCTCGCGCAGCCAGTGCCCGTGCAGCACCGGCGACAGTGAATGGTGGATCGGCCAGCCGCAGACGCCGGCAAGTCTGGGAATGGGCGCATTCATGGCGAACCGTCGCGGCCGAATCCGGCAGGACTATGACCATAGCCGCCGCTCACGCCTCCACGGCCCCGCAGTCCCGAAGATATTGCAGCAGTGGCAAAAGGCTCAGGCCGAGAATGGAGAAGAAATCGCCTTCCACCCGGTCGAACAGCTGCGCGCCGGGACCCTCGAACCGATAGGCCCCGACACTCTTGGTGACACGGTCGCCTTCCCTGACGAGATAGCGGTCGAGAAAGGCGTCGGAGAAGTCCCGGACCCAGAGCCGCGTTTCCGACACATGCCGCCAGACGGGCGCGCCACCGCTCGCCACCACGACGGATCCGACCAGTTCGTGCCGCCTCCCCCGCATGGACAGAAGCCGCTCGCGGGCCGCTTCGATCGAGGCCGGCTTGTCGAACAGCGTGCCGTCCATAACCATGACCTGGTCCGCGCCGATGACGAGACCATCCTCCTGCCTGGAAACGCGCAGGGCCTTGGCTTCGGCCAGTGCATCGGCGATATCGCGCGGGCGCGCGCCTTCGCCCAGCATGGCGGCCTTGATGGCCGCCTCGTCGACGGGTTTCACGACCACGTCGAAGTCGAGGCCCGCACCCTCCATGATCTCCCGGCGGATGGCCGATCCGGACGCCAGAACGAGACGCGTCATAGAAGCCTCCGTTTCGCCGCCTGCTCCGGACGGTGCATCTTGTAGAGGTTGATGATCTGCGCGGCCGTTTCCTCGATGGAGCGGCGCGATACGTCGATCACGGGAAAGCCGCGCTTGGTGAACAGCCGCTTGGCCTCGCGGATCTCGTCGCGCACCGAGGTCTGGTCGGTATAGTCCGACCGCCCCAGATTGCTTTTGGGCGCGGACAGGCCTTTCAAGCGGTTCGCCCGGATCTCCACGATCCGGTCGGGCGAGGCGACCAGCCCCACGATCAACGGCGTTTCCAGCTCGTCCACGATGGGCGGAAGCTGGATGCCCGCCTGGCCGACGGGCACAAGCGGGATGTTGCCGGTCTTGAAGCCGCGGTTGGCCAGGTAGATGGAGGTCGGCGTCTTGGACGTGCGCGATATGCCCAGCAGCACGATGTCCGCTTCGACCAGTCCCGCCATCTGCTGGCCGTCATCATGGGCCATGGCGAAGTCGAGCGCCCCGATCCGGTCGTAATAGGCCTCGTCCAGCGTGCGCTGGGCCCCGACTTCGGCGGAGGTCGTCACGCCGAGATAGCGTCCCATCATGGCGAGCGTCGCATCGAGGATCGACACATGCGGAATGTTCAGACGGTCGCAGAACTCTTCCAGCCGCTTGCGTTTATCGACGTCCACAAGGGTGTAGATCACCACGCCGGGCTTGTGTTCGATGGCGGTCAGGGTCCGCTCCATCTGCGCATCGGAGCGGACCAGGGCATGGAGATGCTCCAGTGCCGTGGCGTTGCGGAACTGCGCCGTGGACGCCTTCATCATCGCCACCAGCGTTTCCCCGGTGGAATCGCTGACGAGGTGTACGTGGAAACAGGTCGAAATGTTCGGATTGCGTTCCGGCATGTGTGGGGCGGCGGCCATGCCTTTCATTCAAGAACGCCTCCGGTCTTAGCGTCACTTGTCCGTCCCTGTCCACAGATGGCGAGGGCCCTGTGGAGGGGTGGGACTCGAATCGGGCATGGAATCCGGAAAACCCCCATTTCCGTCCCCGACCGGTCCGCGTTAACCCGGAAAAGGGGGAAGACCGGGGATGGAATCCGCTCCGCCCGATCTGTCCCCCGACTTTTCCACACGGTAAGAGCTTGTTAACGCTCCTGTTCCGGATCGGTACGCACAGGCTCCGGACAGGATTAACGTTTCCCTGACGGATACACAGGGTTCGGGCGTCCCGTTAAGACCTCTTACCGAATTCTTAACACCGTCCCCAGACTCACAGGCTCTACTACCTCCTCTTCTTTAAAAAATAAGTTGAAAGGGAGGGGGCGCGACCGGGACCAAATCGTTTATAGGCCACCCACGATGAAGACCGACACGCAGACCGGCCCGGCAGGGCAAGCGACACCAGCACGGGCGAACCCGGACGCCCCGATCCTGAGGGCTCTGCGCGGAGAGCGCGTGGACCCCGTGCCCGTCTGGATGATGCGCCAGGCGGGCCGCCACCTGCCGGAATATCTCAAAGTCCGGGCGAGCGCGAAGGATTTCATCGACTTCTGTTTCTCGCCCGACAAGGCGGCGGAAGTCACGCTGCAACCCATTCGCCGATACGGCATGGACGCGGCCATCCTGTTCGCGGACATCCTGCTGATCCCCATCGGGCTCGGCCGGCGCGTGGAGTTCGTCAAGGGCGTCGGCCCCACGCTGGACCCCATCGATGCGGACGGGATCGCGGCCCTGACGGTGGAAGGAGCGGCCGACCGGATCGACGCCGTCTACGAGACAGTCCGGCGCGTGCGTGCAAATCTCGATGCGGACAAGACACTGATCGGCTTTGCGGGCGGTCCCTGGACCGTGGCGACCTACATGCTGGAAGGTCGCGGCACGCCGACCAAGGAACAGGCCAAGCGTTTCGCCTACGAACAGCCCGACGCCATGACCGCGTTGCTGGATGCGATGGTTCGCAGCACCGCGGATTATCTGGTGCGCCAGGCCGAAGCGGGCGCGGACGCGCTGAAGATATTCGAAAGCTGGACGGAAGGCCTGTCGCCGGACCTGTTCGAACGGCTGGTACTGCATCCTACCGCCGACATCGTCTCGCGGGTCCGCGCGGCGGGCGTGGATGTGCCGATCATGGGCTTTCCACGCGGGGCGGGACTGAACGCCGTGCGCTACGCCCATGAAACGGGGATCGACGCCGTGGCGGCCGGAACGGACGTGCCGCTCGACGATTTCCGCGCGACCCTCCCCGAAGGCATGTGCGTGCAGGGCAATCTCGACCCGCTGGCCTTGCGGACGGGCGGTGCACCGCTGATGCGCGCCGTCGACCGGGTGCTGGAAGACGGCCGCGGCGGGCCGCACATCTTCAATCTGGGACACGGCGTGACCCCGGATGTGAAGATCGCCGACGTCGAAGCGGTGATCGCGCGGATACGAGCAACTCCATGATGGAAACGGCGGGCTTTCTTCTCCTGGGCGCGTTGGTCGCCTTCGGCATCCCGCATCTGGGCCAGGGCATGTCAGGGCGGCGCTTCCCCACGCCCGCCTCCTTGCTGACGGGCCGGGACAGCGCTCCGCTGACCAACACGGCGCTCGGTCTTGCCCTTCTTCTGGCCGCCGCCCTGCTCTACCATGCGGGCCTGCAGGTCGACCGCGCGGCAGGAGAGCGGATCCCGATGGGAACCGTCACGCTGGGCTTCGCGGCGGCGGCGCTGGCCGAAAGCTGGGTGCACGGACGGCGCCTGCTGGTGCGTAACGAGGACTGATCATGGCCTACCTCTGGATCAAGGCTTTCCATCTCGTGGCCGTCATCTTCTGGATGGCGGGATTGCTCTATCTGCCGCGTCTGTTCGTCTATCATTCGGCCGCGAAACCGGGCGGGGAGCTCGAAGCGCAGATGGAAGTGGCGGAAGCCAATCTGCTGCGCATCATCATGAACCCTGCCATGATCACGGCCTTCGTGCTGGGCATCGTACTGCTGGGTTACAACATGCCGCCGCCGCTCTGGCTGCTGGCCAAGGTCGCGCTCGCCTTCGGGCTGATCGCCTACCACGGCTTTCTGGCAAAGACGCGCAAGGGCTTCCTGGACGGCGGACGACCCAGATCCGAAAAGTTCTTCCGCCGCATCAACGAAGTGCCCGCGCTGGTCGCCATCGTCATCGTGGTGCTGGCGATCGTGAAGCCTGTCTTCTAGCGCTGCTCCAGCAGGCCCAAAGCCTGAGCGCGGAGCATGGCGCTGGGCCGGTCGGTAACGTCCAGCGCGCGCAGGAGGCGCGACAGTTCGATACGGAACGCCTCCAGCCTCAGGTCCAGCCGGTCGCAGATCAGCGCGTCGGGATAGCCCCGCGCCATGAGCCGCAGCATCTCGGCCTGCCGCGGGCGTAGCTGCACGGCCGGGTCCATCTGTGCAAGCCGAAGTTCGCATACCCTTAGATGGAAGCTTTCGAAGACGGACTGGACCCCGCGCTGCTTGACCGGCGTCCAGGGCGGGACGGTCGGTTTCCGCCAGCCGATGCCGCCATAGCCATGCCGCCCGGACGGCCCGAAGAGCGGCACGGCGAGACCGTCGCCTGGAGAGAGCCAGCTGTACAGATCGTCGATATAGGCCGTCTGCTCGGCGCTCATCTCCACCCGGCGGGGAATGTCTGACCAGAGGACGGGCCGTGTCTGGTAGGCGGCATAGGCCGTAATGGGATCGATCCGGCGATAGTCCGAGGACTCGTACTTTTTCACCCAGGCGTCGGGGAATCCGTGGGAGGACAGGGTGAAATCCGCGGACCCGGGCTTGCTTGTGGCTTGACGGAGGGACGGCTCGACATGGTGGTAGCTGAGCAGGTCCGCGCCGATGGACTCCGCGAAGGCGATCAATGCCTCGAAGGCGCGCTCCTCCGTGTCAGACGCCTCGAACGCCTCCAGCGCATCTCCGATCGGCAGCTCCCGCATGGGAGTATCCTACCAGAAAACAGCTTGCGCGTCCAAGGTTCGCAATGAAGGAGCCTTTGGAGCGGAGAAATTAGGCGTTGTCGACCGTCGCGATGTAGAGCTGACGGGCACGGGTCAGAATGGCGTTTTCCAGCTGACGCGCCGTGTCGGCATCGACGGGGGCATCGTCCCAGCCGCCCGCGCCGCGGACCTGCTTGAACACGCTGACCTTGAGCGCGTCGGCCCGCAGGTTGGCGTCCAGGATGTAGGCGGTGGCCCGCAGACGCTCGTTCGGCGCTTCGGGATCGGCATACCAGTCGGTGATGATCACGCCGCCATAGGGATCGACCTGGTTGAGCGGCAGGAAGTTCAGCGTTTCCAGCGTGGCGCGCCACAGAAAGGAATTCACCCCGTTGACGGGGGCGATGGCTTCGGCGCGGGCGGCGTCGGACGAAGACGACCCGCCCAGACCCAGCGTTCCGCAGGCCGTGAGACCGGTTGCGGCAAGGGCGCAGAGCGAGAATTTCGCGAAAGAGGCAAATGAGGGCATGGTCGGGATTTCGCCTTGAATGGAAGCCGGGACCGCGCGGGACCGTGAACCGGATGCGACGGAGTTTGCGCGCTTATGCCAAAGCCCCGCGCCGGACGAAAGGCCGGGTTTCATAAACTTCCGGTAAATGGCGAGGGCGGGGGAGGCACTCCAGAACGGTCCTGCAGGATGGGTTCCGGCAACAGGGTTCGGGAAACGTAAATGCGCCGTTAACGATATTTTAGGGCACGCCGTGCCACGCGCACGGGAAGACCCGTCCTTCCACCCGCAACAGGAGCTGCGGCCATGTCCGAACAGATTGCCGCCCACAGCCCGCTTCTGGAACGACGGCTGTCCCCCGCAGACCCGCCCAACATGCTGCGACGTCGCCTGGCCGTTGCCATCGGTCCGACGGTCCTGCTTGCGATGGGCGCGACGGTCGTCGCCTCCGCCCAGTCCAACAGTCCCTTCGCCAACCGCAAGACGGTGAATGCGTGGGACCTGCCCCAGAACACGGCCCCGCAAGGGCAGACCGTCCCCGATGTCGCGCCCGCGCCCATACCGGCCCCCAGTGGAGCCCCCGTGATCCGGGCAACGGCCCCGATACCGGCGCCGGGCATGGGCTTGCAGTTGCGCACGAGACCGCTCGATGCGGAAACCGCGAGCGCCCCGCCACCGCAAACGAGATCTGCGCCGTCCGCCGCGCCGATTGTGTCTGCGCCTGCCGTCTCCGCACCGCGTGTCACGGCTACAGTCACGACCGGCAGTCCATCCGCGCCTTTGTCGTCGCCCCCGCTGTCCTCTCCTCCGCTTACTTCACCTCCATTGGCCCCGCAGGGCGCGCCGATGCCTTCGGTCGACGTGCCGTCGCCCGGCTACGTCTACAATGCGCCGCAACAGGCTCCGGCCTGGTCGGGCCAGGACCGCTCCGGCGTGCCGCGCGCATCGGTGAACGCGCCCCCCCGCGCCCACGCGTCCGTGGACAATCCGACCGACTGGACGGTTCACCAGCTCCCGCGCCGCAGCTACGGCATGTCCGAGGACGCTTGGCGTTCCGGTGGATGGGAACAGGCGCAATCCGGCAATCCCACGGCCCAGACCTACGGCTACGGACCCGGTGGCTACGATCCGCAGGCCCAGTCCCGAATTCCGTCGCAAGTTCCCCCGCAGAATTTGCCTCAGGGCCAGACCTACTACGATCAGAGCTATCCGGGCGCTCCGCAACCTGACGGGTCCCAAGGCGCGGACTATCCGGGTGCGCCGGCCCGCCGCCCCGGTTGGCTGCACCGCGTCGGTCTCGGCGCCGTGTCCACGCTGATCCGCGGCGCGATCCGCGCCGGTGTCGCCGCGCGGGAGAGCAATGACTGGGAAGAAGCCTTCGTCGGCGATGCGGATCTGGAAATCGAACTCGGCATGGTCACGCAGACAGGCCTCGAATGGGGCGTCCACGGCCAGGTCCGGGCGCAGTATGACGAAGGCCGCAAGGGCTTCACGCGCCGCCTGCCCGATTGCCCGCCCACGACGGTCGGCTGTGCGTCCATCGCCGTTCCGGGCAGCCTCCTGCCCGCCTCGGTCCGCGGTCACACCAGCCAGTTCTACACGTCCGGTCCCGACGTGGCCACCAAGGAGCAGATCGCCCTCGAGTCCGCGCATCTCTTCCTCCGTTCCGCCTACGGGGATGTGACGGTCGGCCGCGATGACGGGGCCGCCTTCCTGTTCAGCCTCGGCGCGCCCACGCTCCTGAATGTCGGGGCCAGCAATTCGCCCGTCGACTATACGGGCCTCGACGCGGTGAAGACCGTCAACGACGCATCCGGCTTTTCGGAAAAGATCACCTATACCAGCCCGCGCCTTCTGGGCGACCAGGTCGGCGTCGGCGTGCAACTCGGCCTGTCATACGCGCCCGACGCACGCGGATGCGGCGTGGATTACTGCGTGGACCTGAACGACATTCCCAATGTGGTCGCGCCGGACATCCGGGACATCGTGGAAGCGGGCATCGCGCTCGACCGGACCCTGGCGCGCGGCGTCACCGCGGAACTGACCGGCACCTATGCGCGCGGCTCGGAAAGCTCCGGGCTGGCGGGCCTGGACGATCTGGAAGCGTTCGGCGCGGGTCTCGAGCTGAAGGTGATGGACTGGACGCTCGGCGGGTCCTGGCTGCAATCCAACCAGGGCCTCGTGAACGGCGACTATGAATCCTACGATGTGGGTCTGACCTGGCAGCCGTCCGCGCTCGGCTTCACCGTCAATTACGGCCAGGCCGTGGACGATCTCGTCGGGCTGAAGAGCGATCAGATCGCGGGCGGCGTGACCTGGGACATGAACGAGCGGGTCCGCTTCGGGATCGGCGCGCAACATGCGGACCGCAAGACCATCGAGAGCGTGGGCGGCGTCGCGCAGCTTCGCAAGGACAAGGCCACCGCCCTGTTCATCGAGGGCGGCATCACCTTCTAGAACATCAGGCCGCGACGCCCTCCGCCCAGTCGGGGTGGCGTTCGAACAGCTTGGCCACGAACGGGCAGCCCGGCACCACGCGGTAGCCGCTCTGCCGCGCATCTTCGGCCATGGCCCGGACAAGGGCCTTGCCCACACCCCGGCCACCGATTTCGCGCGGCACGCCCGTATGGTTGGCGTTCCATACGCCGTCCGCCACGCGGCGCAGCGTCAGCTCCCCTGTCGCGGACGACCCGGCGACGTCGGCGGTGAAGACGATCATCTCCCCGCCTTCTTGCTTGGAAATGGTCACCGGATTGTCGGCTTGGGTTTCTGTCATGGTCTTGGTCCTGTTCCGTCTCAGTTCCCGCGCGAGCGCCCCGACGGAGGCGATCCCCGCCACGCCTGTGCCGTGCAAGGCTCCGACCGTATCCGCCGTGATCCCGCCCAGGGCGAAGACCGGGCAGGGAGCGTCCGCCGCGAATGTCTTCAACGCTCCGGTCCCGATAGGTGTTCCGGCGGAGGGGCTGTCGGAGGCGAAGATGCTGGACACGAACAGGCCGTCCAGCCCGTCCAGAGGCCTTGGATCCTTCGCTCCTTTCGCTGCCGACGTGGTGACGATCCAGCCGGGCCGGGCATTGCGCCAGCGCCGCAACGTGTCGCCCGGGGTATGGCGGGTGAAGTGCACCCCGTCCGCGCCGACGGCGTGGGCGCGCTGCGGGTCTTGCGCGATCAGCAATTGGACCCCGCGCGACAGGGTCAACGCGCGCAGACGGCGTTCCAGTCCCGGGCGGCCGAAATGACGGTAGATCACGGCGGACCCGCTCGGCATCTGAGCCACCAGGTCCAGCAGGTCGGGCGTGCGCTCCGGATCGCTCATCAGGACGAGCGGCGCGAGGCGGCTGCCGGGAAACCCCAGACCCGCCCGGATCAGGCCGCCCCCGGCCGGGCCATTTGCACGGAGGCCCCGTCTTCCCACGCCTTGCGTCTTTCCGTATGGCGCGCCCATGACGGACAGTCCTAGCATAGCCGCGCGCCGCGCGGAAATTCTCGAGCGCATCCATCAGGCGGCCCGCCGTGCCTCCGTGCCGCCGCCTGTGCTGGTGGCCGTCTCCAAGGTCCAGCCGGACGCGCGAGTCGCCGCCGCCCTCGATGCAGGCCAGACATTGTTCGGTGAAAACCGCGTCCAGGAAGCGCAGGCGCGCTGGGCGGACCGGTTCGCGGACCGTCGCAGCGGGCTGGAGCTTCATCTCGTCGGTCCCCTTCAGACCAACAAGGCCAAGGAGGCCTGCGCCCTGTTCGACGTGATCCAGACGCTGGACCGCGAAAAGCTGGCCCGGGCTCTCCTGAAGGCGGCGGACGCCACGGGACGCATGCCGCGGCTGATGGTTCAGGTGAATATCGGCGAGGAACCGCAGAAGGCAGGCATCGCCCCGGACGATCTGCCCGTCTTTCTCGACCGCCTGCGCGGGGATTACGGTCTGGAGCCGACGGGCCTGATGTGCATTCCGCCTGCGGACGAGCCGGCCGCGCCCCACTTCTGGCGGATGGAACGGCTTGCCGCGCGGAACGGCCTGCCGGAACTGTCCATGGGAATGAGCGCGGACTACGAGACGGCCGTGGCCTTCGGGGCGACCCATGTGCGGGTCGGCAGTGCGCTGTTCGGCGCGCGGGAGGCGCGCTAGGCGTCCGGGGCGGGCGCGTTCACGCGCTCGAACTCGAACCAGCGCGGGGTGCGGCCTTCGCGCCGGGCCTTGGCCTCGTATTTGGTGCCAGGCCAGTGTTCCGGCGGTTGTTCCGGCGGACCCTCGATCCAGTCGAACCCCTTGCCCGTGGCGCGATGATGATTGCGCAACCGGCTTAGCGCCCAGTCCACATAATGCGGAATGTCGGACGCGAACATCAGCCGCCCGCCCGGCCGCACGACGCGCGACAGCTCCTCGATGAAGGCCGTGCGGATCAGGCGGCGCTTATTGTGCCGCGCTTTGGGCCAGGGATCGGGGAACAGGATGAAGACATGGTCCAGCGCCGAGTCCGGCATTCCGACAAGCAGTTCGCGCACGTCCCCCCGGAACAGGCGGACATTGCCCATCCCTTCGTCGACCACGCCGCGCACCGCCTTGGCGGTGCCGTTGAGGAAGGGCTCGGCCCCGATGATGGAGACGTCCGGGTGGGAGCGTCCGAGATGCAGCAGGTGGGATCCCATGCCGTAGCCGATTTCCAGCCAGCGCGGGGCGGGCGGCAGGGGGTCGCCCGGCGTGATCTCCAGCCGGGGCCAGTGCGCCTCCATCAGGGCGGCCTGGGATGCGGTCAGCGTCCGGCCCTTGGCGCGCCCGAACGTGCGGAAGCGGTTCTGCTCTGCGTCGAAACTCATGGCCGCGCGACTAGTGGGCGGACCCCGTCAGCACAAGCCATGCGGTGTGGCTAGTCTGCGGCCTTTTTCTGCTCGGAGTCGCGGGCAAGGCTGCGGGCGAGGCCGAGGATCTGGCGGCGCACATCCTTGTTGCCGATCTGGGACACGGCCTTGGCCAGCGCCACGCCGTCGGAACTGTTGATGAAGTCGTAGACGATCGGCATCTGGTCATTGTCCGAGAACTCGCCCGCCTCGATTTCGTTAGTCATGCCTTCGAAGAAAAACCCGACCGGCACGTCCAGCACTTGGCTCAGCCGCCACAGGCGGGATGCACCGACGCGGTTGGTGCCGCGCTCATACTTCTGGACCTGCTGGAAGGTCACGCCCAGCTGGTCGCCCAGTTTCTCCTGGCTCATCTTCATGACTTGCCGTCGCAGGCGGATGCGGGCGCCGACATGAACGTCGACGGGGTTGGCAGAACGCGGCGCGTGCTTGCTGGTCATATGTGTTTCTCCCCTGAAACTCTGGTTTGGGCAGCGAAAGCGCCAACAGGGATTGGCGCTACCGAAGGATGTCAGCCCGCGTCGTCACCCGCCCGGCCTATCCAAGACAGCGCTACTAGTAGGCCTACGGTATTAATCAAGCTTAAGACTGCATTGACCCAGCGCATGGAAACCGCCCGGCCCGCAGGCTTCGGCAGCACCGCATCGAGGTAGGCGGCGCTCTTTCCGTCCAGAACCCGGTCCGCCCGGCCATAGGAATCGAACACGCCGCTGATGCCGTTGGCGGCGGAGCGGATCAGGGGCAGGCCTTCTTCGATGGCGCGGTATCGCGCGATCGCGGCGTGTTGAGCGGGTCCGGTCGTGGACCCGAACCACGCATCGTTGCTCTGGTTGAGGATGGCTTCGGCCTGCGGCGTGCCCGTCGGCGTCAGGCCTGGAAAGATGACCTCGTAGCAGATCTGCGGCGACACAGGCGGCAGGCCCGGGAACACCGAGACGCGCTTTTCCGGCGCAGGCGTGATGGAGCCCAGCGCCGTGGACACGATTCGCGCGCCCAGCCGTTCGACCAGTTCTCCACCCGGGATGAACTCGCCGAAGGGGACCAGCTTCTTCTTGTCGTTGGATGCCGCCACGGCGGGAAAGCCGTCCGTGTCGAACGTCACGGCGACCGAACTGTTGTAGAAGAGCGGCCGGGACCGGCCCGTCCGGTCCGGGCGGTATTCCCGGCGTAGCGAGTTCATCAGCCAGACGGGTGGCTCTTGCGTGACGGATGCGAGATTGGCCCCGACGAAGCGCAGGAAGCCCGCATCCTCCGTGGCCAATCCGTTCACCGCGCCTTCCGGCCAGACAAGGTGGCTGACCCGGTCGAGACCGGGCGACACGCTGACGGCGACATGGGCGTCCGTAATCCGTGCGGCCGTGCTGGGGTTGATCTTCTCGGACTGGCGGAACGGCACGGCGACGAGGCGCAGCACTACGCCGGGCTGGATGTCGCCGGACGCGGAGGACAGGCGCAGCGCGCCCGCGCCGAGCATCCCACCCATCACCGCCAGCGAGGCAAGCGCCGGAGCCAGCCGCCGCATCGTCCAGGCAAGACCCAGACCGGCCGCCACGGCATGGACGACCATGGTCAGGCCGTAGACCCCGATCCAGTGGGCGGACTGGCTGATCCAGCCTCCCGGTTCGAATGCATAGGCCGCCATGTTCCACGGAAAGCCCGACAGGACGTGACCTCGGGCCAGCTCCGCCAGGGTGTAGGCCGCGACGAAGGCCAGCGCTGCAGGGCCTGGAGACCTCCGCCGCGCCACCACGGCTCCGGCCGCGCCCCAGAAGAGCGACAGCAGGACGGCCAGGCCGCCGACCAGAGGCGGGATCATGGGAATGAACTCCGGTCCGCGCTCGATGAAGGCCGACGCGATCCAGAAGCACCCGGCGGAGAACCAGCCCAGTCCGAACAGCAGGCCCGTCCAGAAGCCCGCCCGTCCGGGCTTCGCCCAACCGGACACGCCGCGCAGCCGCACGAACAGCAGGACGAGCGCAGCAAGGGTCAGGCCCCAAAAGTGGAACGGGGCGAACCCCAGGGCGGCGATGGCGCCCGCCCCGATGACGGCGAGGCGCGGGCCCCAGCCCTTGGCGCTCCACATCCGCTCGGTCGCGGACGGCCTCCCGCTCATCTCAGGAGTCCGCTCATGTGATGGGCAGGGGGAGGCCGGGTGTGCCGTCCGGATCGGGCAGGGTCACGCGCAGGCGCTTGACCCGCCGCGGATCGGCGTCGGTCACTTCCATTTCCACGCCCTGCGGGTGGACGATGATCTCGCCGCGCTCCGGCACGCGGCCGGCCAGGGTGAAGACCAGCCCGCCCAGCGTGTCGACCTCCTCTTCCTCGTCGATGGAGGCGAAATCCCGGCCGATGGCGGTCTCGAAATCGTCGATGCTCATGCGCGCGTCCGCGTCCCAGCACACCTTTCCGCCGTCCAGCACGGTCTTCTTCAGAACGTCGTCCAGCTCGTCATGCTCGTCCTCGATGTCGCCGACGATGGGTTCGATCAGGTCCTCGATGGTGACCAGCCCGTCCGTCCCGCCATATTCGTCGACCACGATGGCCATGTGGATACGCCGCGCCTGCATGCGCCGCAGCAGATCCTGCGCCAGCATGGAGGGCGGCACGTACAGAACGGGCCGCCGGATGGTGCGGATGACCTTCCGGTCGGGGTAGGTCTTGGCGGTGCGGCCCCGTGCGTCGAACATGAGGTAGGGCAGCAGGTCCTTGATGTGGACCATGGCGACCGGGTTATCGAGCGTGTCCTCGAAGACGGGCAGGCGGGAATGGCCGGCCTCGCGGAAAGCCTTGGACAGCTCCTTCAGCGAGGCGGTCTTTTCCACGGCCACGATGTCCGCGCGGGGCACCATGACGTCGTCGACGCGCAGCAGGTGGAAGCGGTCGGCCGCATCCATCATGCGTTCGCGCGCGGCGGCTTTTTCCGTGGGAGAGGCGGATTCGGGATCGCCCGCCAGCGCGGCCGCGCGGCGGCGGAACACCTTGGCGAAGAGGGACCGGCGCTTCGGCGTGTCCGGGTCGGGCGCGTTGGGGTCGGGGGTCGGAGCCTGCGGGACGGCGGGAGCGACGGGGGAGGGTTCGGCGGCCGGTCGGTCCGGCGGCGTCGGGTCTTGGTTCATGGTGGTTTCAGCGATTATCCCACACATACGGATTGTCAATCGACAGGCGCGCCAGCGCCCGGATTTCGCGGGCCTCCATGTCCTTGGCGGACGCGTCGTCCATATGGTCGAACCCCTGCAGGTGCAGCACGCCGTGGACCAGAAGATGAACGAAATGCGCCTCGAAGCGCTTGCCCTGGTCGCGCGCCTCGCGCTCCAGCGTTTCGCGCGCGAACACCACATCCCCCATCAATCCCGTCTCCGCCGGCATGGGAAAGGACAGGACGTTGGTCGGGGCGTCCTTGCCCCGGAAGTCCCGGTTGAGCGTCCGCACATGGGCATCTCCGGACAGCACCACGGACAGCTCGCCCGCAACCGCGCCGTCGACCTCCTGCATCGCGGACCGGACCGCCGGGGCGATCAGCGCCTCCACCTCCGGCCAGCCCTCGTCCAGCCGGGAGATATCGATCACCGAACCGGGCCTAAGGTCGGGTCGGGGGTCGGGCCGGGGACCGGCCAGGGGATCAGGCGTCGACTTCGGCATCCACTTCCGGGGACCATTGCCCGAGCGAGGCGAGGCCGTTCATCTTGGCGCGGTGGGCGAAGGCGGCCTGGGCGGCGTCGTAATTCTCCTTGCGACCCCGCCATGCGAACAGGGCGGATTGCTGCAAGGCACGGCCGTAGGAGTAGGTGAGCTTCCACGGGAAACCCCCGATCCTGTTCATCATGTCGAGATTGCGGGTCGCTTCCTCGTTCTCCTGCCCGCCGGACAGGAAGGCGATGCCCGGCACGGCGCTCGGCACCGTGTCCTTCAGGACCTTGATGGTGCGCATGGCGATCTCCTCGCGCGAGGGCTGCTCCGCGCATTTCTTGCCCGCCACGACCATGTTGGGCTTCAGGATGGTCGCTTCCAGCGCCACGCCCTGCTCGTAGAGTTCCGTGAAAAGCGAATGCAGCGCGCGCTCCGTGACCTCGTGGCAACGCTCCACGCTGTGCGCTCCGCCCATCAGGACTTCCGGCTCCACGATCGGCACGATCCCCGCTTCCTGGCACAGGGCGGCGTAGCGGCCCAGCGCATGGGTGTTGGCCTTGATCCCGCCTTCTGACGGGGTGCGGCCGACCGTGACGGACGGGTCGCTGATCTCGATGACGGCACGCCATTTGGCGAACCGTGCGCCCAGCTCGTAATATTCCGCCAGACGCTCGCGCAGACCGTCTAGTCCCTGGGTGATGGTTTCGCCCGGCCGTCCGGCCAGCGGCGTGATGCCCTTGTCGACCTTGATGCCGGGAATGGCGCCGGACGCCTTGATCAACTCCACCATGGAGGTGCCGTCCGCGGCTGTCTGCCGGATCGTCTCGTCGAACAGGATGACCCCGCTGATATGATCATCCATCGCGGGGCGCGTGCGGAACAGCATGTCGCGCCAGTCGCGGCGGTTGTTCTCCACATTCTCCGTATCGATGGAGGCGAAGCGCTTGCCGATCGTGCCGGTGCTCTCGTCCGCGGCGAGAATGCCCTTTCCGGGTTCCACCATGGCTTCGGCGACGGCGACCATCTCGTCCATCTTGGCGGTCGCGGGTTTGGCGGCAGGTTTCATGAGGACGCTCCATTGGGGCCGGGTGAGCAGTTTGTGCGGTCGAAAAGCTGACCATGTTGGAAGTCGAAGGACCGGTATTCGATGGCGACCGCACCCGCGGTCACGGCTGGGTCGGCTTCGATGCGCGCGCGCAGGGCGTTCTCGTCCACGCCGGGCCGGAACACGGTGATGCCCAGGGGATCCCCGCCGCGATAGGCCCCACCGAACAGTGTCAGACACTCGGCCGCGAAGTCCGTGTAGAGGCCCCGGTGAGCATCGCGCATGTCCTCTTCACCGAAAAGGCGCTCGATCTGGAGCCCCGCCGTGTGGATCACTGAAAAGAAGGGTCCCTCAAGCGACGGTGCCGGAGGCGTGCCATCGACGGATGCACACCCTGCGACGCCAACGGCCAGCGCAAGGAGAGCCGCGTTCAGGGCCGGTTTCACGTGGACGGCTTTCTTGTCACGATGTCGACGCCCGGCAGGGTCTTGCCTTCCATCCATTCGAGGAAGGCTCCCCCGGCCGTGGACACGAAGGTGAAGTCGTCCACCACATCGGCTGCGGCCAGCGCGGCCACCGTGTCGCCGCCGCCCGCCACGGCGATGATCTTGTCCGCGCGGCACAGCCTGGCCGCATATTTCGCGGCCTCGATGGTCGAGGTGTCGAAGGGCGGGGTCTCGAACGCACCCAGCGGTCCGTTCCAGATCAGGGTCGCGGACTTGTCCATCGCGTCCATCAGCTCGGTCACCGTGTCGGGGCCGACATCGAGGATCATCTCGCCCGCCTTGACACCGTCACGCCCTCTGACCTGCGTATCGGCCCCGGCCTTGAACTCGGTCGCCGTGACCACGTCCACGGGCAGGATGATCTCGCAGTTCTCGCGGGCCGCCGCCTTGAGGATGTCGGTCGCCTTGCCGATCAGGTCGGGCTCGGCGAGGCTCTTGCCCACGTCGAACCCCTTGGCGAGCAGGAAGGTGTTGGCCATGCCGCCGCCGATGGCGAGGCGGTCGAGCTTGCGCACCAGATTTTCCAGCAGGTCGATCTTGGTGGAGACCTTGGCCCCGCCGACGATCGCCATGACGGGCGTTTTCGGATGATCCAGCGCCTGCGCCAGATGATCCAGCTCGCGTTCCATGGCGAGACCCGCATAGGTCGGCAGATGATCCGCGATCCCGGCGGAACTGCTGTGCGCCCGGTGCGCGGCCGAAAACGCATCCATCACGAACAGGTCGCCCAGCCCGGCGAACCGGGCGGACAGGTCCGGGTCGTTGTCGGTCTCTCCGGCGTGGAAGCGGGTGTTCTCCAGCAGCACGACGTCTCCTGACGCCACGCCGCCCACGGCATCGGGGCCGGCCGCGAAGCGGACCGGCGCATCCAAGGCGCGGGAAAGAGGCTCTGCCACGAACTCCAGCGACAGGGCCGGGTCGGCCGCGCCCCCGGGTCGGCCGTAATGGGCGAGCAGCACGACGCCAGCGCCTGCGTCCCGCAGCCGCCGGATCGTGGGCAGGGCCGCCTGCAGGCGCGTGTCGTCGCTGATCGTGCCGTCCTCGCGGCGCGGCAGGTTGAAATCCACGCGGACCAGCGCGGTCTTTCCGGAAAGTTCCGCCTCCTCCAGGCGCCGGATGTCCATCAGGCCAGCTCCAGCCGCTGGCCCATGACACTTCCCATGACCCGGGCCACGTCGATCATGCGGTTCGCGAAGCCCCACTCATTGTCGTACCACGCGATGACCTTGACGAGATCGCCGTCCATCGACTTGGTCAGCAGGGAGGCATAGGTCGCGCTGTGCGGATCGTGGTTGAGATCCGAACTGACCAGCGCGTTTTCCGAATAGCAGATGATGCCCTTCATCGGACCGGCCACGGCCGCCTTCATCGCAGCGTTCAGCTCCTCGGCCGAAGTCTTCATCTCCGGCTGGAAGGCGAGGTCGATCATGGAGACATTGGCGGTCGGAACGCGCACGGCGGCTCCGGCGAGGCGGCCTTCCAGTTCCGGAATGACCTGGCCCACGGCCTTGGCGGCCCCGGTCGAGGTCGGGATCATGTTCAACCCGGCGGCGCGGGCGCGGTAGAGATCCTTGTGGCTGTTGTCGAGAATGCGCTGGTCCTGCGTGTAGCTGTGAACGGTCGTCATGAAACCGCGCTTGATGCCGACCGCCTCGAGGATCACCTTGGCGATAGGAGCGAGGCAATTGGTGGTGCAGGACGCGCAGGAGACGAGCGTGTCGGACTTGCCCAACTGGTCGTGATTGACGCCGTAGACGATGGTCTGGTCCACATCGTCGCCGGGCGCGGAGATCAGGACCGCTTTGGCCCCGCCGGCAAAGTGGGGCGCGCACCGCTCGCGCGACCGGAACAGGCCCGTGCATTCCATGACCAGGTCGGCCATCTCCCACGGCACGCTCGCCGGGTCGCGCTCATGGGTCATGGCGACGCGGCCGCGTCCGAAATCGATCCAGTCCGGGCCTTCCTCCACCGTCACGCCGAAGCGGCCGTGGACGGAATCGTATCGCAGCAGATGGGCGGAGGTCTCGATCTTGCCGGGCGAGTTGATGAGCACGAGCTCCACGTCCCGGATGTCGTATTCGGACAGGGCGCGGGCGACGAGCCGGCCGATGCGGCCAAAGCCGTTGATGGCGATCTTGAGGGTCATGACGGGAGCGCTGTGTCCTGCGGTCTGGGTGGGAGGTCGGGAGCCCTGCGCTCCGCAGCCCGTTTTCAGGGGCAGCGGTTACGCCGAACCCGGCCCGAGGGCAACATGGAAGCCTTCCAAAAACCGCACGAATACCCCTTGGCGAGGCGCGTTTCTTGCGTCATTCAGGCTTCTAAATGAGGAGTTTAGCCCGCAGATGAGGCACGCCATGGATGACAGCGCTGACATGAGCCCCGCGACCCTGTCCAAGGCGGCCGAAGCGCTGGACGCGGCCCTGGCGCGTCTGGACGCCTCGCTCGGTCCCGTCCTGAGCGAGGTCGCGCAGCTGCGCAACGCCGCGCGCGAAACGCAAGGCCTTGCCGAAGACAGGACCCGCCTGGCAGCCCAGCTGGACGATGCGCTGGAAGCCGCCCGGCTGAAGGAGGCAGAGTTCGACCGACTGTCCAAGCAGACCCGCGAAGAGCTGGACGCCACCATCCAGACCCTGCAGCAGGCGCTGTCGTCCAAGGGGGGCGCTCGCAATGGGTAAGGTCAGCCTGAACATCAACGGCCGCGCCTACGGTCTCGGTTGCGAAGACGGCGAGGAGGAACGGCTGGAGCGGTTGGGCCGCAAGCTGGACACGCGCGTGGCGCAGATGGCCGAACAGTT
The DNA here is from genome assembly GCA_049647245.1 of Litorimonas sp. Classification (GTDB taxonomy): domain Bacteria; phylum Pseudomonadota; class Alphaproteobacteria; order Caulobacterales; family Maricaulaceae; genus Litorimonas. Next base: position 2,180 of record JBARXH010000175.1, on the reverse strand, counting down.
CGGACAGATTGGCGACCTCCGCCTGCTGGTCATGGCCGGGATCACGCTGCTGGACGAGATGGAGGACCCGCAAGGCTCCGTGGAGGCACAGGTCGAAGCCCGCGTCGGCGAAGTCGCCCGGAAACTGGACGCCTCCGAAGCCGCGCGCCTGACGCTGGAAACCACGGCCGTGGAACACCTCATGAGCGCGGCGAAGCGGATCGACCGCCTTGCCGGACAGGTGGAAGACCTCGCGCCAAAGCCGTCCGGGACGGACTGATCCCGGCAAAGCCCGGAAGGCCTTCCGCCCAGATTGCTGCTTGCACTCGCCTGCCGCGCGCCCCACATGGTATCCGACGGTTTCTGCGGGTTGCGTGAGCGGCACTAATCCACCGGACCTTACTGTATCCTTAGGGAGCTGGCTCTGTCCGGACCGTGGTCCGGTTACTTCCGGCACCCACCTCAAACTGAGGTTCACGAGGATTTTTAAGCCGCCACGGGCTTTGTGGGGCCGTCACACTCTCCAAGCTATCGGCAAGACGACGCGCTTTCCCATTGGCAAAAGGGCGGCGCGCGCAGCGCAGCGAGCACGGGGTCCTTTTGTCACCCGCGCGCCTCCAGCGCGGCGAGCGGCAGCGAGAACCCGTCATAAGTCTCGCGATGGCTATGTCCTAGCGGGAGACGTTGTGGCTAGACGCGCTCGATGATGATGGCAGGCGCCATCCCTCCCGCGGCACACATCGTCACGAGACCGTAACGACCGCCGCTGCGCTCAAGCTCGTCCAGCGCCGTTCCGATCAGGATGCTACCCGTCGCGCCGATCGGGTGGCCCAGGGCCATGGCCCCGCCATTGATGTTCACCTTCTCCCGGTCGAGGTCCAGGTCGCGGATGAACTTCTCCGCGACCACGGCGAAGGCTTCATTGATCTCCCAGACATCGATGTCGTCCTTGGACAGGCCCGCGCGCTCGAGCGCCTTCTTCGCGGCCGGAACCGGCGCGTTGAGCATTAGGGTCGGGTCGTCGCCCATGTTGACGGCGGTCACGATGCGGGCGCGGGGGGTCAGGCCGTTTTCTTCCGCGAACTCTTTCGACGTCAGCAGCAGCGCGGCCGCGCCGTCCACCACGCCTGAGCTGTTGCCCGCATGGTGGACATGGCCCCAATTGTCCTTGAGCTGCGGATAGCGTTTCTCGACCAGTGCGCCGTAGGTCGTGCCGCTTTCGTCCACCGGAATGTCCTTCCACATGGAGAAGACCGTCTTCAGCTGGCCGAGCCCGTCCTTGGTCGTGCCGGGCCGGGGGAACTCCTCGCGGTCCAGCGCGACGGTTTCGCCGTCTTCTTCCATCACAGGCACGACGGATTTGTCGAACCGGCCTTCCCCGATGGCGCGGGCCGCGCGCGTCTGGGAAGTCAGGGCCAGATCGTCCAGCGCGTCGCGGTCGATGCCTTCCAGCGTGGCGATGGCGTCGGCGGCCACGCCCTGCTGCGTCTGCGGGTGCATTTCGCGCAGGGCCATATTGTCGCCGTCCAGCATGGGCGGGGTCTTCGGATCGGCGATGGACGCGGTGTAGCTCATCATCTCGCAGCCGCCCGCGATGACGCAGTCTTCCATGCCGGCCATGATCTGGGAGGCCGCGAGGCTGACGGAAGTGATGCCGGAGCCGCAGAAGCGGTCCAGCGTCATGCCCGACGCCCTGACGTCGTAGCCGGCCGCTAGCGCGCTCATGCGGCCGATATCCGTGCCCTGCTTGCCCACCTGCGTCGAGGTCGCCCAGATCACGTCGTCCACTTTGGCCGTGTCCAGATCGTTGCGTTCCGCGATGGCCTTCAGCACGGTGGCGGACAGGTGCTGCGGGTGCAGATGCGCCAGCGCCCCTTTTCCGACCTTGCCGATGCCGCGCGGCGTGCGGACGGCGTCGATGATGTAGGCGTCTGCCATGTGAATGTCTCCCGAGAGTGAATGCGGGAGCGGGACTAGAGGGGGCCGGTTCCCTTCGCCAAGGCGGCGCGCCCCATTATCGCGTCTTCGATGGACCGGGGCAGTCCCGCCACGAAGCCGCGCAGGACGGGCGCGATCTCGACCGCGCGCTCGGCGATCACCTCGGCCGGTCCGCCCACGCCCACGCAGAGATGGCGGCGCACCCCGCGTGACGGCAGTGGCACGGCGATGCCGCCCGTGCTTTCGTAGGACGGACCCACGGC
>JBARXH010000174.1:0-6111 GCA_049647245.1 Litorimonas sp. | reverse complement strand
GCCTCGACGGGTCCAGACCCGTCATCGGCGCCGCTCCTAGCCCAGGACCCGCTCATATCGATCAAAAGCCGTCCCAGACGTGAGTATACGACCTAGCTTAGCAGCAGTATCGCGGCGAAGACGGCGGCCACGACGAGACCCAACGCCACGGTCGTCGGGCTGAACCGCCGATGACGGCCGCGACCCTTGTGCATGTCGTTCGTCCGGCTTTGCAGGTGGTTGGGCATGGAAAGGGAACGTCCGGCCGTTCCGGCGGTTCCTGTGGGAGGATGCGCGCGTCCTCCATGACCATTCCGGACCGGAGACTTCCTTGACCGACATGCTGCTGTCCAATCCGGTCGCCTCTTTCTACGCGCTGATCGGTCTCGCCCTGTTCGGGTTGACCCTGCAGCCGGGGATCGCGCGGCGCTACAACATCAACCTGCCAGCGGTGTACATCGCCCTCGGCGCGGTGGCGACGCTGCTGGGCTTTCCTTACATCTCGCCCCTGAACTCGGAGCTGCAGGCCCAGATCGTCACCCACGCTTCCGAGCTGATCGTGATCGTCAGCCTGACCGCCGCCGGGCTCGCCATCGACCTGAAGGCCGGCTGGACGCGCTGGAACGCGACCTGGCGCCTGCTGGGCGTGGCCATGCCGCTGACCATTCTGGCGCTGGTCTTCCTGGGGCAGTGGGCCGGGCTCGGCCTGGCGGGCGCGGTCCTGCTGGGCGCGGCGCTCGCCCCAACCGACCCGGTGCTGGCGCGCTCCGTCCAGGTCGGCGGTCCGGGTGAGGACGAGGACCCGACCCGCATCGCGCTCACCTCGGAGGCGGGCCTGAACGACGGTCTCGCCTTTCCCTTCGTCTGGGCCGCCATCGCCTTGGCGGCCGGGACCTTCGACTGGGGCAGCTTCCTGGCCTATGACGTGCTCTACCGGGTCGGTCTGGGCATCGCCATCGGCTGGGGCGTGGGCTGGCTCATCACGCAGCTGGTCTTCTCCCGCGTCGGCGACGCCGCGAACGAACGCAGCAGCCCGCTGATCGTCATGCTGGCCGCGACCTTCCTCGCCTACGGACTGGCGGAATTCGTCCACGCCTACGGCTTCCTGTCCGTCTTCATCGCGGCGCGGGCCGGCCGCCGACACGACCGCGACCGGGAAGTCCGCGGCAGCGAGGACGAAGCCTACGCCACGGAGGCCCACGAATCCGCCGACCAGTTCGAAGGCATCCTCATGGTGATTCTGCTGCTCTGGTTCGGAACGTTCGTGGCGGCGGAGCTGTGGCACCAGTGGCGGTGGAGCGACCTCGTCATTGCGCTCGCGCTGCTGTTCGTGGTGCGGCCCGTGGCGGGTTGGCTCGCCATGACGGGCTACGGCGCGACGGCGAAGGAACGCTTCAAGATGGCCTTCTTCGGCATTCGCGGCATGGGGACGATCTTCTACATCGCCTATGCGCAGACCCACGCGGCCTTCGACGACATCGATGCGGTCTGGCGCATCGCGGGTCTCTGCATCCTGATCTCGGTCCTGATGCACGAGAGCTTGGCCGGGTGGCTGTTCAACCGGGACAAAAAGCGCGTGGCCATCCCGACGGGACGTTCAGACCCTGCAGACGACACTTACACAGTCTAGCGCCGCCCGCCTGTCTCGAACCCGAACAGGTTGGCGAGGTGCACGACCAGCATGAAGCCCACCGCGATCGCGACCAGGGCGATGATCATCCATGGCATGCGGTAGGGGCGGATGTCCGTCTTCTCGCGGAAGCGCAGGCGGATGCCCACCACGGCGAGGACGGCGCACACCGCAATGCCGGACAGGGTCAGGATGAGGTCGAGGGTCGGGTCCATGGCAAACGGGGTCCGGGGCTGCGCACGATTCAATCGCCCGCCAGTCCGGGCGGCGCGCCCGTAACACCGTGCTCCGTCTTGTGCCAGTGGAAGGGACGCGTCCGCAGTTCCGCGATCGCCCGGACGAGCGGCGGGAAGAGCAGCATCCAGTAGAGCGGCATCAGCGGCACGTGCCACAGCAGGCGCGGCTGGCCCGCCCGCACGGCGCCGAGCGCGCCGGCGCTCATCCCGCACACCATGCTGAAGCCCAGCGTCAGCAGATAGACAGGGGGCACGCGCACATCCGTCACGCCGAGCGCGCCCGCCAGCAGCAGCAGCGTGAGCCCGACCACGACGGGCGCGAAGAAGGCCACCGACAGAAGCGACACGCCGAGCGTGAGCTGCAGCATCAAGGCTCTTCGCCATCCTCCCGACAGGGGCGCGTTCATGTGGACCAGCCAGGTCTGGAGGAAGCCCTTGAGCCAGCGCGAGCGCTGCCGCATCCAGGGCCGCAGGCGGCTGACGGCTTCCTCCTGCGTCGGCGGCGCGATCCAGCCGATCCGTCCGCCGTCGCAAGCCAGACGGAAGGCGAGGTCCGCATCCTCCGTCACGTTGAACGGGTCCCATCCGCCGACGCGTTCCAACGCGTCGCGCCGCATGTGGTTGGACGTGCCGCCCAGCGGGAAAGGCAGGTCGAGCCGTCCGTAGAAGGGCAGCTGCACGTGGAACAGGCTGGCATATTCCAGCCCGAACTGCGCCGCGAGCCAGCTGTCGCCCGTGTTGAAATAGTCGAGCGGGGCCTGCAGCGCGGCCCAGTCCGGATGATCGGCAAAGGCCCGCGCCGCCGCGCGGAGTTGGCCGGGGTGGGGGCGGTCTTCCGCATCGAAGATGGTGACGAGGTCTCCGCCGGAGCGCTCCAGCACATGGTTGAGCGCGCGCGGCTTGGTGCGGGGCGGTCCGCCGGGCGTGCAGGGCGGAACGATGAGCGTCCGGAAGGGCTCGGTCGAGGCGGCGCGAGCGGCGGCGATGGTCGCGATGTCGCCCGTCTCGCACACGAAGACGCAGTCCAACCGGTCAGTCGGATAATCCATGGCGGAGAGGGCCGTTCGCAGGCCTGGCACCATGTGCGCTTCGTCGAACAGGGGCAGGATCACGGTGTAACGAGGCAGGTCTTCATTTTCGATCCCCGCACCGCGCGGCTCTGTCGGACGGGAGAGCGTGCAGGACAGCAGACGGATCGCGCCGACCGCGACGCTCATCCACGTCATGCCGAGCGTCAGCTGCAGCAGGACGGACCCAATCTGGATCCCGCCGAACACGCCCGCACCCAGCAGCAAGGCCAGCATCAGCGCCAGCGTGCTGCTGGCCACGCTGGATGCGGGGCGCAACCGGTCCGCCCGGCCGAGCCGGTTCGTCCGCCGGTCGGGCGGGTGCGTATTCGGTGGATGCTGTCCGGTCATGGTCTCTCACCGCGCAGGCAAGAGAGGAGGTACGGGAAATGCAACCGCTAGTGGGTCTTGGACAACCTTTCGCAAGCCCATTCTGCGGCGTCGCGAACCATGGTCACGTCGCTCTGCGTGTGTTGCGATGCAACTGCCCGCAGGGATGAGTCTCCGCTGTTTCCGATGGCGTAGAGGACGTTGCGCAGAAAGCGGGGCCAACCGATGCGTTTGATGGGAGATCCGGCGAAGCGCGCGCGGAACCCCGTCTCCCCCAGCGCGGCCAGTTCCGACAGGCCGGGCGCATTCAGATCGTCCCGCGCGGCCAGCTTCGCCTCCCGCCCGGCCTGGGCGAACTTGTTCCACGGGCACACGGCCAGGCAGTCGTCGCAGCCATAGATGCGGTTGCCCATCAGCGGGCGCAGCGCCGCGTCCACTGGACCGTCATGCTCGATGGTCAGGTAGGAGATGCAGCGCCTGGCGTCGAGTTGATAGGGCGCGGGAAAGGCGTCGGTCGGGCAGGCGTCGAGGCAGGCCGTGCAGCTGCCGCAATGGTCCGTCTGCGTCGGGGTCGGCTCCAGCGCGGCGGCGCTCAGGATGGTGCCGATGAACAACCAGTTGCCCCAGTCGCGGCTCAGCAGGTTGGTGTGCTTGCCCTGCCAGCCCAGCCCGGCCAGCGCGGCGAGCGGCTTTTCCATCAGCGGGGCCGTGTCCACGAACACCTTGACGTCCTCGCCCGTGTCGCGCGCCAGGAGTCCGGCCAGTTCCTTGAGGCGGCCTTTCATCACGTCGTGATAGTCGCGACCGCGCGCATAGACGCTTATGGTCGCCCGGTTGGACTGGCCCAGCGTGACCAGCGGGTCCGTCTCTGGCCCGTAATTCATGCCCAGCACGACGGCGGAGCGGGCCTCCGGCCAGAGCGACTGCGGGTGGGCGCGGCGGTCCAGCGTCGCTTCCATCCAGCCCATGGAGGCATGGCGGCCCTGTTCGATGAAGTCCCGCAGCCGCGCGCCCGGCCCGGGGCCGAGCTCCGACAGGTCGGCCACGTGCGGTCGCGTGAAGCCCAGCGCTTCGGCCCGGCGCGACAGGGCGCGCAAGGGGTCGCGGGGGCGGATATCGGCGGAGGCGGGCACGCCCTGGCCTAGCGCGACGGGTCTAGAAGTCCAGATCGCCGTAATGGGGCGGCGGGCGCAGGCCGGGCACGCGGTCCTGCAGGAGCGGCTGAAAGGCCGGACGCGACTTGATGCGCTGATACCACTCCTGCACGTCTGGCACGTCGCGCCAGGGGATTTCATCCAGATAGTCGAGACAGGAGATATGCGCCGCCGCCACGATGTCGGCGAGGGTGAAGGCGGGTCCGGCCAGCCCGTCCCGCTGTCCCAGCAGCCAGCCCAGATAGGCGAGATGGTCGCGCAGGGCAGCCCGGCCTTCGCGCAGCGCCTCCGTATCCGGCGCACCGCCGAGAAAGACGGTTTCCAGCTTTTCCGGGAAGATCAGCGCATTGACCTCGTGGTCGAAACGCTGGCCGAACCAGGTGCAGAGGCGGCGGATTTCCGCGCGCTCGTGGCGTTCTCCGGGCAGGAGCGGATTCCGGCTGCTCGCCTCGTCCGCATATTCGCACAGCGCCTGTGTGCCGACGACAGTGACCGTTCCGGTCTTGGTCACGTCGGTCAGGATGGGCGGCACGTCTTCGGCGGACAGGGACAGAAACGTCTCGTCCGGCTGCCACGGATCGATCACCGCCTCGCGCAGCTTCAGCTTCTTCTCCGCGAAGCTGACGCGCACGGCACGGCATCCCGGATGAAGCGGGTAGTGATAGAGGGTCCGCATCCGCGGGGGCGTAGCGCGAACATGGCAAAGGAAGCTTTAAGGGACAGGGTTAAAGCGGCGTTAGTCCGTCACGAACCGCACATTTCCATGCGCGTGCGCGCAACCCGCCGGGTGCGGGTGGATCAGGATGTCGGCGGCTGGAAAGGCCGCCATCAGCCGCTTTTCCGCATCCACCACGATGTCGTGGCTGTCGGACAGGGACAGGTGCGGGTCGAGGTCGAGGCGCATCTGCATGTGCAGGTGCGGGCCCGAGGCGCGCGTGCGCAGATTGTTCACAGCCCGCACGCGCGGATCGGACATGACGCGGTTGACGATCAGCTTGCGCTCGCCCGGATTAAGCTCCTGGTCCATCAGCTGTGCCCAAGCCAGTTTCGCCACGCGGAACGCCGTGTATAGCAGCCAGACCGCCATCAGCAGTCCCACGGCCGCATCCGCCCAGCGGGCTTCGGTGAAGGTCGCCAGGGCCAGACCCGTGATCACGAACAGATTGCCGAGCAGATCGGCCAGATAGTGCGCCCGGTCGCCGCGCACGGCGATGGACCCGGTCGCCCGGATCGCCCAGCTCTGCGCGATCAGCAGCCAGAGCGTCAGAACCACGAACAGTCCCATCACCGCCATGGCGATGGTGGAGCCCTCCACGGGCGGGGTGTGGGCATGGCCGCCACCGAGCAGCGCACCGATCCCGCCGCCATGGTCGTGGCCATGATGGCCGGGCGGGGTGGCGAAATGGTCGGGCTCCAGCCCGCCGCCCAGCAGGGCGTCTCCGGCCGCGCCGAACAGGTGGACCGCCGCCAGCCCGATCAGGCAGACCTGGAAGACGGCGGAAAAGCTTTCCGCCTTGCCGAAGCCGAACCGGTACTGCGTGTCCGGCCGGCGCGAGGCGAACCGCACCGCGATGAACGAGCTCCCGGCCGCGACCATGTCCAGCGCGCTGTGCACGAGCGAGGACAGGATGCCGACCGACCCGGTCATCTGGTAGAGCCACAACTTGCCCAGCGCCATGACCACGCCGAGCGCGAGCGCCAATGCCGTGATGCGC
>JBARXH010000173.1:0-4828 GCA_049647245.1 Litorimonas sp. | reverse complement strand
CGACAGTGCCTGGCATTTCATTACGGTGCCGGACGAGACGTCCGCCGCCATCCGCAGCTTCGCACCCGAATCCAAGCGCGGCTTCGGCTCGGCCCGGGTGTCGGTGACGATCGGGGAGACGGTCTGGCGCACCAGCGTCTTTCCCGACAAGCAAAGCGGCGGCTACCTTCTTCCCGTGAAAAAAGCGGTGCGGTCTGCGGAAGGACTGGCTGCGGGCGACGCGGCCACGGTCCGGCTGGAACTGGTAATCTAAATGGTGCCGACGGGCGTCAGCGCTTCGTCCGGCTTGCGCAGCGCCTGGTAGGCTTCGCTGGCTTCCAGGGCGCGGCTGTCCTCGTCCGGTTCCTCGTTGCCGAGCACCTCGCCCGTATCCTGCGTGCCGTCGAGCCGTTCGATCACGGGGCGCACATCGGACAGGGTCTCTTCGAGCGGGGTGTCGGGATCGGGCATTGCCATGTCGATCGCCAGCGGAGCCGGGTTGTCGGGCACGGGGCGGGACTCCGGCGAAATATCGATGGATCGCTCCACGGAGACGGAGCGGTCATCGGCGCGGACCTTGCGCGTTTCCGTCACGAAGACGGGCGTCGGGGTCGCCGGAACAACAGGTATCGAAGCCATGATCAGCTCCTGGAGTGACGAAACGGGACGAAAAGGTCCACGTCCGCACTCTCGCAGCGAAATCTTAGCATGACGTGTAAAGACATAGTAAACGCAACGCCGAAACCGGCCCTGCCCAAGAGGACGGAGCCCGGTGCGAGGCGACCATGCCGGACGGTCGTCGTTAGGGTGGAAACCTTACGCAAACCTTTTCGCCCCGGCACTTTGTTGCTGGAATTGACAAAGGATGCCGCGGCGGTCCGTCCCTTGCCCGAGGTCAAGCCCTGCACCGCTTCGGGCTGGGACGAAGGCGCATGATTAGAACCGCTCCACTCACCAGCCTTCTCCTGCTCTGCGCCTGCGCCTCTTCCCCGCAGACGAACGCTGCGGACACGCGGCTGGCGGAGGCGATGGAGGGCATCTATGTGCGCCCGGCCTCGCCGGAGGCGGAACCGCTGCACGACATGAGGATGCGGATCGATCCGCTGGGTCCGGGTGAATGGCTCTACTATCAGGTCAATGAAGGCGAAGATCTGTCGGAGGTCTACCGCCAACGCGTCCTGCAGCTGCGCGCCGCCGGACCGGGCCGGGTCGTCCAGACCGCCTACACGGTCGCGCAACCGGAGCGTTTCGCCGGGACGACCCGCCGTTTCGACACACTGAGCCGCGAGGACCTCGACCCCGCTCTGGGCGGGGGGTGCGAGATGATATGGACGCGAAGCGGCGCAGTCTGGTCCGGCCGGGTCGATCCGGACCGCTGCACCATCGTCTCCCGACGCCGCGGCACGGAACTGCGCATCGGCGCGCGGGCGGAATTGACGCAGGACGGGCTGCGTCAGGCGGAAACCGGCTACCGGATTGACGGGACGTTCCTGTGGGGATCGCAGGACGGCGAATGGTTGAGCCTGCGACGCGAGGACTGACACGGTTTTTCATGGAGCCATCGCACGCCAGGTCGGTTAGGTCCCCCTGCCAGCCACTGCCGCTTTGGAAACAAGACCGCTTGAGATGAGGCCCGAATGATCGCCACGACCAATCCCGCCACCGGCCAGGTGGAACGGACCTTCGAGCCTCACACGGACGAAGAGGTGGACCGCGCGATCGCCCGGTCAGTCGCAGCGTTCGAGGCCTTGAAGGCGACGCGCGTAGAGCAGCGGGCGGCGTGGATGATGGAAGCCGCCACGATCCTGGAGCGCGAGGCGACGCGCTTCGGTCGGCTCATGAGCCTCGAAATGGGCAAACCGCTGGACCAGGCCGAGGCCGAGGCGAAGAAATGTGCGCTCGCCTGCCGATACTATGCCGAACAGGCCCCTGACATTTTGGCGGACGAGATGGTGCCGACGGACCGGACGCGGTCCTTCCGCCGCGTGCTGCCGCTCGGCCCGGTGCTGGCCGTGATGCCGTGGAACTATCCGTTCTGGCAGGTCGTGCGCTTCGCCGCGCCCGCCCTCATGGCAGGCAATACGGGGCTGCTGAAGCACGCCTCCAACGTCCCGCAATGCGCGCTGGCGCTCGAAGCCCTCTTCACCGAAGCGGGTTTTCCGGACGGCGCGTTCCAGACGTTGCTGATCGGGGGCGCCGAGGTAGAGCGCGTGCTGCGCGACCCGCGCGTGCGCGCCGCCACCCTGACGGGCAGCGAACCGGCGGGCGCGTCGGTCGCCTCCATTGCGGGCAGCGAGATCAAGCCGACACTGTTGGAACTGGGAGGGTCCGACGCCTTTATCGTCATGCCCAGCGCGAATCTGGACGCCGCCGTGCAGGCCGGGCTGGACTCGCGCACCAAGAACAACGGACAGAGCTGCATCGCCGCCAAGCGCTTCATCGTCCATGCGGATGTCTACGAGGAGTACCGCGACCGTCTGGCGGCCGCGATAGACGCGCTGGTCATCGGCGATCCTATGATTGCGGGCACGGATATCGGGCCGCTGGTGAATGCCGACGCGGTGACCGATCTCGCCCAGCAGGTCGAGGACGCGCTGGCCCAGGGCGCGCGGCGCGTGACGGGGGCCCACCCCATCGAGCGGGAGGGCAGCTGGTTCCGCCCCGGCCTGATCGAAGGCGTGACCCCGGACATGGACGCCTACGCGCAGGAAATGTTCGGCCCCGTGGGCATGATCTTCAAGGTCGACAGCCTGGACGCGGCCATCGCCCTGGCCAACGATTCCGACTTCGGGCTGGGCTCTTCGATCTTCACGCAGGACGAAGCGGAGATGGAACGCGCCTTCGACGGGATCGAGGCGGGCGGAACCTTCGTGAACGCCATGACGGCGTCGGATCCGCGCCTGCCCTTCGGCGGCGTCAAGCGCAGCGGCTACGGCCGGGAGCTGGCCCGCGAAGGGTTGCTCGCCTTCTGCAACGTCAAGACCTGCGTGGTGGCCTGAGCCCCTCGGATTAGTTGAGTTTGTCCTTGGCCCGCTTCGGGTCGAGGGCGGGCGGCAGCGGCAGGGCGGGGATGCCTTCCTCGGCCATGGCCTTGGCCTCGCGAACCGTCGCCTTGCCGTAAATGCCCCGGCTGGGCTTCTCGCCGTAGTGCATGGCCCGGGCCTCGTCCGCGAACGTGTCGCCGACATCCTCGCAGCGCTCGGAGATTTCCTGCCGGATGGCGGCGGCGATGGCCGCGCGCTTCGCGGACCGTTTGGGCGATCTGACGGCCGGGGCCATGATGGCCTTCTCCACCTCCGGGGTCCCGCATTGCGGGCAGCAGAGCAGTCCGGCCTCCGCCTGGTCGTCATAATCCGACGAGGAGCCGAACCAGCCTTCGAACGCGTGGCCTAGGCCGCATCTGAGATCGTACTTGATCACGTCAGCGCTGACGCCACGCCGGGATGCGCGATCTCGCGTCCGCCACCGCCTTGCGGTCGATCTCGACCTCCAGAAGGCCGGGCCGGTCATGGTCCAGCACGTCCGCGACCTCGCCCCAGGGCGAGACAGCCATCGTGCGGCCCCAGGTCCGGCGGCCGTCGGCGTGATCCCCGCCCTGTGCGGGTGCGAGCATCCAGGCGCCGGTCTCGATCGCGCGGGCGCGCAGCAGCGTCCTCCAGTGCGCCCTGCCCGTGGAGCGGGTGAAGGCGGACGGCGCGGTGAGGACGTCGACGCCGTCCACCGCATAGCCGGAATAGAGCGCCGGAAAGCGCAGATCGTAGCAGATGGACAGGCCGACGCGCAGATCGCCCACCACCGTCACGACGGGCGAGTCCCCGGCGGCGTAGGTGTCGCTTTCGCGGTAGCTCTCCCCGCCCGGCAGGCTCGCTTCGAACAGGTGCATCTTGTCGTAGCGCGCCGTCACCGCGCCGTCGGGATCGATCATGAAGGCGCGGTTGGCGATGCGCCCGTCATCGCGCCGGATCGCGGCCGAGCCGAGCAGCAGATGCCCGCCGCGCCGCGCGGCCAGAGCGCGGTAGGGGGCCAGCACCTCGTCCTCGGGCCGCACCGCCGCTTCCAGCTTGGCGCGGTCCTTTTCCAACAGCGGCGTCATTTCCGGCGTGAGCAGCCACGCCGCATCCGTCTGCGCGGCCAGCGCCTCGACCGCCGCGAAATTGGCGTCCGGGTCGGTCCCGGAGGTGAGTTGCAGCAGCGCGGCCTTCACCGATCAGCCCGCCAGCATGGCGTCCAGCTTGCCCGCGCGTTCCAGCGCGGCGAGATCGTCCGACCCGCCCACATGCTTTCCGTTGATGAAGATCTGCGGGAAGGTGTTCCGGCCGTTGGAGCGCTGGTTCATCTCCTTGCGCTTTTCCGCATCGCCGGAGGCGGGGATGTCGATGATCTCCACGCCCTTGGACTCCAGCAGCGCCTTGGCCCGGATGCAGAAGGGGCAGAACATCTTGGAATACATTTCGACTTTGGCAGTCATGGGAAACCTTTCAGTTGTGTCGCGGCCTATCTAGGGCGCCGGGCGTGCCTTGACCACTCGGGCGAGGCACAAACAGTCAACGCGCACCGCGCCCGCCCGTTTCAATGTGCGGGCGCAGGATTCCAGGGTCGCCCCCGTCGTCATGACATCGTCGATGAGGACCAGCCTGCGCCCCATGACCCGATCGGGCTGCGCCACCTCGAACGCGCCCTGCACGTTGCGCCGCCGTCCGGCCGCCGACAGACCGCCCTGCGTGGGTGTCCTGCGGGAGCGCAGCAGCGCGTGTGCCTCCATCGGCACGCCACAGCGCCCGGACAGCGCCTTCGCCAGCAGGGCCGACTGGTTGAAACGCCGCCGGGCCAGGCGCAGGCGGTGCAGCGG